>NZ_JBIMEV010000045.1:0-35951 GCF_051262595.1 Salipaludibacillus sp. CF4.18 | reverse complement strand
CCCAGATATTGAGAGTTGGATGACTTAGGGTTTTCTTTGTTTTTACATCTTGACGTGGACTTAAATCCCTTGTAGACTATTATTTAAGATCTTTATTGCTCTATCATGGTAGCGTACTAAAGTAAAAGACGGAATAACAGTTTGAAATTAGGAAGGTGACGATTCAATGTCGAAACTATTTATGTTTGAAAAGCCATTAGGTATGCGAGATACATTACCAGAACTTCACCAGCTGAAACATCAGCTAAAGCAAGCGATTTCCTCTGAAGCGGCAAGTTGGGGATATGATCCGATTGAAACTCCTACGTTGGAATTTCACGAAACTGTTGGAACAGCATCAGCTATTCTTGATCAACAATTATTTAAGTTGTTGGATCAACAGGGGAATACACTGGTGCTTCGTCCTGATATGACCGCACCAATCGCCAGAATTGCGGCATCTTCATTAAAAAATGAAGAACGTCCCCTCCGATTGACATATTCGGCACCTGTATTCAGAGCTCAGCAACGTGAAGGCGGGCGACCGGCTGAATTCGAACAAGTGGGAATCGAACTTATTGGTGACAAGTCTAACAGTGCGGATGGAGAAGTCATTTCATTAATGATGGCTTCCCTTGAAAGCTCGGGAATTACTTCTTACCAAATTGCTATTGGACATATTGGATTCGTGAATGCCTTACTAAAAGAAATACTTGGAAATGATACTCGTGCAGATCGTTTTCGCCGGTATTTATATGAAAAAAATTATGTAGGTTTTCGGAAAGAAGTCGAGAAACTTCCACTTTCCTCGATTGACCAACGTCGATTATATGAATTGCTTCGTTTAAAGGGTGGTCCCGAAGTTATCGAGAGTGCTAGTAAAATTGTCGAGAGCAAACAGGGAAAAGAAGCGATTGATCAATTAGAGCAACTTTATAGCGTTTTAGAAGCATACGGTCTAACCGAGTCTATTGTGATCGATTTAAAATTAGTCATGCACATGAGCTACTATACGGGAACTGTTTTCGAAGCCTACAGTAAAGGCTTAGGTTATCCGGTTGGAAGCGGTGGCCGTTATGATCAATTGCTTGAACAATTTGAGCACCCAGAACCAGCGACAGGATTCGGACTCCGATTAGACCGATTGACAGAGGCAGTTGGGAAAACCAAAAGCCCTGTTTTGAAAGATACATGCCTTATTTTTAGTAATGAGAGAAGAAAAGAAGCGATGGATCAAGTGAAAAAGCTTCGTAAGCAAGGGAAATCAGTCGTTATGCAGGAGCTTACAGGAGTAAATAATGTAGATGCTTATTCTGCACAATTTCAGGACGTCGTTTACTATGTCGGTTCCAATGGAAATGGAGGAACGTCAACATGAGTGAAGATATGATCACAGTTGCCATGCCTAAAGGCAGAATTTTTAATGAAGCAGTAGAGTTATTGCGAAGAGCGAATTATCCAATTCCTCCTGAGTTTGACGAATCCAGGAAGTTGATTATCGAAGCTCCGGAAGCGGGCATGCGTTTCATCCTCGCAAAACCGATGGATGTTCCGACGTATGTTGAGCACGGTGTAGCGGACGTTGGTGTTGCTGGAAAGGACGTCATGATTGAAGAAAAGCGTGATGTTTACGAAGTTCTGGATTTAAAAATCAGTGCTTGTTACATGGCAGTAGCTGCTCTTCCGTCGTATGATCCGAAGTCAGAAGTGGCGCCTAAAGTTGCCTCGAAATATCCAAACTTAACGTCGGAATATTTCCGGGAACAAGGGGAACAAGTGGAGATCATTAAGTTAAACGGATCGATTGAACTTGCACCGATTATTGGTCTTGCAGATCGTATCGTCGACATTGTATCTACGGGTCAAACGCTCAAAGCGAATGGTCTTGTTGAAATAGAGGAAATGATTGCAATCACCTCCAGATTCATTGTAAACCCAGTGAGCTATCGCACCAAGTCAGCTCAAATAGACGACATGGTCGACCGTCTGGCGGAAGTCGTAGATCAAGGAGTAGAGGCAAAATGAAGATTATTCCCATCCGTGAAGGCCTTTCTTTAAAACGCTCTATTGATCAAGGTACGAGCATGGAACGTGCTTCTGTCGAACGTATTCTCGAAGACGTTCGTAGTAACGGGGATGAAGCCGTTCGAAGATATACAAAGGAACATGATAAAATAGAAGTTACTCAAACACTTGTCACACCGGAAGAAACGGAACTAGCGTATCAAACGGTAGATGAGGATACCTTGGTTATTATCCGTGAGGCAATTGAAAACATTCGAGACTTCCATCAACGTCAAGTGGAACAATCGTGGATGACAACGAAAGAGGACGGAACGATCCTTGGACAAAAAGTAACTGCTTTGGATGCGGTCGGGGTTTATGTTCCCGGTGGCAGAGCAGCCTATCCTTCTTCGATTCTCATGAATGTGATTCCAGCACAGGTTGCCGGAGTGAAACGAATCGTCATGACGTCTCCCCCACAAAAAAATGGATCACTTGATGATATTGTATTAGTGACAGCGAGTGAATTAGGCATAAAAGAAATCCATAAAATAGGTGGAGCACAAGCAATAGGGGCGCTGGCCTATGGTACAGAAACGATTGAAGCGGTGGATAAAATCGTTGGACCAGGAAATATTTATGTGGCACTTGCGAAGCAACAAGTGTTTGGAACGGTAGCGATCGACATGATTGCCGGCCCTAGTGAAGTGGCTGTCCTGGCCGATGACACGGCTAATGCTCGTTTTATTGCTGCTGATTTACTCTCTCAAGCAGAACACGACCCTTTATCTTCAGCGGTTCTCGTCACAAATAATGAAAAGCTGGCGAAAGAAGTTTCCAAGGAAGTAACAGTGCAGCTTGAAACACTTCCAAAACGGGAGATTGCCGAAGCATCGATCAATGATCACGGTGCGATATACATTGCAGAAACGTTTGAAAAAGCAATTGATGCAGTGAATGAACTTGCAGCTGAACACTTGGAACTCCATGTGAAAGAGCCTTGGGATGTTCTTCCTAAAATTCGTCACGCAGGTGCAATCTTCCTTGGAGAATACAGTTCGGAACCAATCGGAGATTATTTTGCTGGTCCAAATCACGTGTTGCCAACTAACGGAACGGCACGATTTTCCAGCCCTCTATTAGTGCAAGATTTCACTAAAAAATCGAGTATCATTTCTTACAGTAAACAAGCAGTCCAACAGCATGGAAAAAAGATATCCGCATTTGCTCGACTTGAAAACTTAGAAGCTCACGCTAGAGCAGTAGAACTACGATTGGAGGATGACCATTCATGACGACTCGACAATCTTCAAAAAAACGCAAGACAAATGAGACAGACATCGAACTTACCTTTGCAATTGATGGTAGCGGTGATGCAAATTTAACGACGGATGTTCCCTTTATGACACACATGCTTGATCTTTTTACTCGCCATGGTTTATTTGATTTAACCTTGGTTGGAAAAGGTGATACAGAGATTGATGATCACCATACAACAGAAGATATCGGTATTGTGTTAGGGGAAGCATTGAAAGAAGCGTTGCAAGATAAAAAAGGGATTCGCAGATATGGAAACGCGTTTGTTCCAATGGATGATGCTTTGGCACAAGTGGTGATTGATTTAAGCAATCGACCGCATTTCGAGCTTCGTGGGGACATTCCTAAAGGTAAAGTAGGAACATTTGATACTGAATTGATTGAAGAGTTTTTATGGAAATTTGCGATGGAGGCTCGAATGAATCTTCACGTCATCGTTCATTACGGAACGAATGTACACCATATTATTGAAGCGATCTTCAAAGCACTTGGTCGAGCGCTGGACGAAGCGACCCAAAAGGATCCACGAGTAAAAGGTGTGCCGTCTACGAAAGGAAGTTTATCATGATCGGAATCATCGATTACGGCATGGGAAATCTTCATAGCGTCACAAAAGCGTTGGAACGTTTAGGACACACGCCGTTTTTATCAGAAAAACCGGAAGAATTATCTCGGGCATCTCTTCTCATTTTACCTGGTGTCGGCTCCTTTAAAGATGGCATGGCTGAGCTTGAGGCAAGAGGATTAGATGTTTTTATTAAACAATGGGCAAATGATGGGAAACCTCTTTTTGGAATTTGTTTAGGGATGCAACTTCTTTTTGAAGAAAGCGAAGAAAATGGAGTCACGAAAGGGCTCGAACTTCTTCCTGGTAAGGTTCGACGTTTTACTGGAGTTACGGCACTTGGCGAAACGTATAAAGTGCCGCATATGGGCTGGAATCGCCTTCGTTTTCATCAAGAAAATCATCCCATTATCCAGAACGTAGAGAAAGGTCATGTTTACTTTGTCCACTCCTATGTTGTGGATGCTGATCCAGACGTATTGGTTGCTACGGCTGAGTATGGAGAAACTCACGTGCCGGCAGTAGTAGGGAAAAACACTGTCTGGGCGACCCAGTTTCATCCGGAGAAAAGTAGTTCGGTCGGAATGTCGATATTAAAAAATGTGGTTGAACAAAAAGGGGCTGAGTGAAACTGTGAGTGAATTTATCATTTATCCAGCAATTGATATACGGGGCGGCAAATGTGTACGGCTTCTCCAGGGTGATTATGACCAAGAGACGATTTATGGTGATTCCCCTTTTAGCATGGCGAAAAGCTTTCAGGAAAAAGGTGCTACATGGATACATATGGTTGATTTAGATGGTGCAAAAAAAGGGGAACCCGTCAATCATGAGGTTGTCATGAAAGCAGCTAAAGAGCTTTCAGCAAAGATTCAAATTGGCGGTGGCATTCGTGGACCAAAGGACGTGGAAGCGTATTTGGAAGCAGGTGTTTCCCGAGTGATTCTAGGAAGTTCTGCTATTTCTGATCCGGCATTTGTAAAAGAAATGCTTCGAAAATATGGTGGTGAGAAGATTGCAATCGGGATTGACGCCCGAGACGGCTTCGTTGCTACTCATGGCTGGCTGGAAACGTCGAAAGTTAAAGCGGAAGAGCTGGGCATTGAATTAGCCAATCAAGGAGCAGAAACATTTATCATGACAGATATTTCACGCGATGGAATGATGTCAGGACCGAATGTGGAAGCGATCGCTAACTTAGGCAAAGCAACAGGCAAAAATGTGATCGCATCTGGCGGAGTGAGCAGTATGGAAGATGTCAAACAGTTAGTAGCCAGAAAAAATGAAGGCATTTCCGGAGCGATTATCGGAAAGGCACTTTATACAGGCCATATTCCATTGGAAGAGGCGATTCAGGAGGTCGAATAACATGTTAACAAAACGGATCATTCCATGTCTTGATGTAAAAGAAGGACGAGTCGTCAAAGGAGTTCAATTTGTGAATCTTCGTGATGCAGGAGATCCCGTAGAGCTTGCTGCGTTTTACGATGAACAGGGAGCAGATGAACTTGTGTTTCTAGATATTTCAGCTTCCCACGAAGGAAGAGAAACGATGGTCGACGTTGTCGAAGAAGTAGCTGGTAAACTAGCGATTCCTTTTACAGTCGGAGGCGGAATTAATGCGCTGGAGGATATGAAAAGAATCCTCAGAGCTGGAGCTGACAAAGTGTCATTGAACACTGCTGCTGTAAACCGGCCGGAACTGATTCGTGAAGGAGCAGACTTTTTTGGTTCTCAGTGCATCGTTGTAGCAATTGATGCAAAATGGGATGATTCTCTGTCTTCTTGGCGGGTGTATACTCATGGTGGACGAAACGCGACAGAGTGGGAAGTGATCTCATGGGCACAAGAAGCAGTGAAACAAGGTGCTGGTGAGATATTACTGACAAGTATGGATGAAGACGGCGAAAAGTCGGGCTTTGACGTGAAACTGACCAGAGCAGTGAGTGAAGCAGTCTCTGTTCCGGTTATCGCTTCCGGTGGAGCGGGCAAAAGTGAAGACTTTTATGAAGCCTATACAGAGGGTGCAGCAGATGCCGCGCTTGCAGCTTCGATTTTCCACTACCGGGAAACGTCTGTTGCTGAAGTGAAAACATATTTAAAAGAGAAGGGATTGGAGATTCGATGAAAATAGATGAGCTATCCTTTGATGAAAAAGGATTAATACCTGCAATTGTACAGGATCACCAATCAAAAAAGGTGTTAACACTAGCCTATATGAACAAAGAATCACTCGAAAAGACAGTAGAAACAGGAGAAACTTGGTTTTACAGTCGTTCACGTCAAGAGCTTTGGCATAAAGGTGCGACATCGGGTAATATTCAAAAAGTTGAGGGAATCACGTATGATTGTGATCAGGATGCTTTGGTTGTCTTTGTAGATCCGGCAGGTCCTGCATGCCATACAGGTACTGCAAGTTGTTTCACAGAGTCCTTGTGGCAACGAAAAGATGCCTTTAAGCAAGAAGGGGAAGAGGTTACGAATCGATTTGCGATCATTGAAGAATTAGAGCAAGTGATAGCGGAACGTGAACTCGAAATGCCTGAAGGATCGTATACAACTTACTTGTTTGAAGAAGGTGTGGATAAGATTTTAAAGAAGGTCGGCGAGGAAGCTTCTGAAGTGATTATTGCTGCGAAAAATCGTTCCAAAGAAGAGTTAACGTGGGAGAGTGCGGATTTACTTTACCATTGGCTCGTTTTGTTACGGGAACAAAAATTGCCGTTAGATGAAGTGTTGAAGCGGTTGGCAAACAGGCATGGTGGTCAAAAGGGTTAATAAAAAGTTGCTTCTTACGAGTGAATTTCACTTGTAGGGAGCAGCTTTTTTTAGATAATTATCTAAATATCTCGGTCTTTAAAGAAGAGGTAGTAGTTCCCTAACTAACTTAAAATGATTACTAAAAGAGGGAGGTAAATTATATTCTTTCATACAAGGAATAAATTAACATTGACATCTTCGCGTGATAATATGAATTTATACTTATTATAAGGGAGACAGTGATTACGATGAATGAGCCAACAGCAGCTGTTCGTAAATTACAACAAATGTGTATTAACCTTCCAGGAGAGAATATCTCGTTCCGTGTCTTTTTCTGGGGAGCACAGTCTAATCATTTAGATAATCCCTTACATAAACATTCATTTTATGAACTCTGTTACATAGATAGTGGAACCGCACTATACTATGAGAATGGGATAAACTATGAACTGAAAAAAGGCACCTTCCTTTGTTCGCGGCCTGGAAAGGTTCACAAAATTCACAATGGGAAAAACCTTTCTATTTTTTGGATTGGTTTTGAAGTAAATCAAGATACTTCGAAAATAGAGAGTGTTAACCGCTTTAAACAACTAGCTATAACAAATAATATTCTCGTTCATAATGCAGAATCTTCACCTACCGCACATTTATGGAGTGCACTATTGAAGCATGGAGCTAACTTATATTCTCAGGAGTTGTTATGTTCTCTTAGTCACTCTTTCCTACTCTCACTTGAAATATTATTTTGCGGACAAAATGTAAAAGATGAAGATAAAAGTGACAATTCTCACAGCAATGTTTTGATAAGCCAGGCTCAACTATTTATAAGTGATAATTTAACGATGCCTTTTTCTTTAGAAGATGTTGCCCAACATCTAAATATCTCTTCTCGACATCTCTCTCGTCTGTTTAGTAATCATGTGGGGATAACTTTTACAGCTTATCTACGTCGAGAAAGAGTGAGAATCTCGGCAGAAAAACTACGTGAGACAAACCTTACGATAAAAGCCATATCAGATCAATATCAATTTTCATCAGTACATTATTTTACTCGTGTATTTTCTGATGAAACAAGTATAGCGCCAGGAGAGTATCGAAAACTTAACCAATAAAAAGAACCTATACATTGGTTCTTTTTTTTATGTTTTAAAGTACTTGAAGCTATAACGATTGAAAATTGGAACGCTGCATGTCCTTAAATTATAAAAGAATGGCATTCTCAGATAAATACAATTCAAATAAATTGATTTAAGATTATATTAATGAAAGCGCTTTTAATAATTGTGACTTTGGAGGTGATAGTAATGAGTATTAAAATTTCAGGAGCCCCCTGTTGTTGGGGAGTAGATGATCCAAAGAATCCATTTCTTCCTTCTTGGGAGAGGGTACTTCAAGAAGCATCTCAAGCTGGTTATAAAGGAATTGAATTAGGGCCGTATGGCTATATTCCGTTGGACATTGAACGAGTACAAAAAGAACTTTCTAGAAATGAATTAACCATTATTGCAGGAACAATTTTTGATGATTTGGTTTCTGAAACCAATCTCGAAAATCTGCTAAATCAGGTGGATTCTATCTGTTCTTTCATAACTAAGCTCCCATCCTCACCGCAGGAAGATGGACAGAAATTTCCTGCTCCCTATCTAGTAATCATGGATTGGGGGCATGATGAGAGAGATTATAAAGCAGGTCATTCAGAGTCAGCGAAACGTCTATCTAAAATGGATTGGGATAGGATGATGGAGCACATTCGTACGATTTCAAAAAGAGCGTGGACATATGGCGTTCGGCCTGTCATTCATCCACATGCTGGTGGCTATATTGAATTTGAAGATGAAATTAAAAAACTTTTAGAGGATATCACTTATGAAACAGCAGGCCTTTGTCTCGATACTGGGCACTTATATTACTCTAAAATGGACCCAGTTCAGTGGCTTCGGGATTATGCTGATCGAACCGATTATATCCATTTTAAGGATATTGATTTAGAGGTGTATGAGAAAGTGATGGGGGAGCATATCCGCTTTTTCGAAGCTTGCGCTAAAGGAGTAATGTGTCCGATTGGACAAGGAATTATTGACTATGATTCCATTCATCAATTGCTTAAGGACATTAATTATCACGGGTACATTACGGTTGAACAAGAACGAGACCCTAGAAATGCGGATACTAGTTTAGAAGATGTCAGTCAAAGTCTTGCCTATTTAAAAAGTGTGGGTTATTAAAAAGAGATGTGAAAAGGAGTTGGAGGTAATGATTAATGGTGAAAAAAATATTGATGAACCTATCCGCTGGGGAATGGTAGGTGGGGGACGTGGAAGTCAAATTGGGTATATTCACCGCTCGTCAGCATTACGAGACAATAATTTTAAACTTGTTGCGGGTGCATTTGATATAAACGCAGAACGTGGAAAAGAGTTTGGTGTAAATATACATGTTGCCGAAGAACGTTGCTATCCTGATTACAAAACGATGTTTGAAAAAGAGGAAAAGCTTGAAGATGGCATTCAGGCAGTTTCCATTGCGACTCCAAATGGTACTCACTATGAAATATGCAAGGCGGCCTTACACGCTAATTTACACGTAGTATGTGAAAAGCCACTTTGTTTCACCACGGAAGAAGCTAAAGAATTAGAAGTGTTAGCCAAAGTAAAAAATCGTGTGGTCGGTATTACATACGGTTACTCTGGTCATCAGATGATTGAGCAGGGACGTCAGATGATTGCAAATGGAGAGTTAGGTGAAATCAGAATTGTTAATATGCAGTTTGCACATGGATTTCACTCTGAAGCAGTTGAGTTAGATAATCCAAGTACAAAGTGGCGCGTCGATCCAAAGATCGTTGGTCCTAGTTATGTATTAGGTGACTTAGGAACACATCCTCTTTATTTATCAGAGGTTATGTTGCCACATCTCAACATAAAAAGATTAATGTGCTCTCGCCAAAGTTTTGTTAAAAGTCGTGCGCCATTAGAAGATAATGCTTATACGTTAATGGAGTATGATAATGGTGCGGTAGGATCTGTTTGGTCTTCTGCAGTGAACGCTGGTTCCATGCATGGGCAAAAAATTCGAGTGATTGGTTCAAAGGCTAGTATTGAATGGTGGGATGAACAGCCGAATCAACTTCGTTTCGAAATTCAGGGCAAACCAGTACAAATCTTAGAACGGGGAATGGATTATCTCTATCCGGAAGCACTAACGGATGATCGTATAGGAGGGGGACATCCTGAAGGCTTATTTGAAGCATGGTCAAATTTGTATACTCGTTTTTCTTTTGCAATGGAAGATATTAATCATGGGAGTAATTTAAACAATGTATGGTATCCAGGAATAAAAGCTGGTGTTGAAGGGGTTAGATGGGTTGAAAATTGTGTCCGTTCCGCAGACAATGGCGCCGTGTGGGTAGAGTACAAATAAGATTAATTAAATTTATACACCTATAAATGAAACATATTATTCTTTTTTGACACCTTAGACCAGTTTATCTTTTAATTACTAAAAGTAGATATATGCTAATCCTCTTAATAAAGACTATAACTCACCGAAAAACTTATAAAATTAAAAAGTTGCCTCTCTCGATGTCGCTTGGACACCTTGAAAGGCAACTCATCAATTATTTAGCTTTCTTCGATTTTAACTCATTCTCTCGATCTGATTTAATCAAATCAGCCGTTAACTGCCCGGATAAGGTGACCATTGGTACACCGCCACCAGGATGTGTGGATCCGCCGGCAAAGTAAAGATTTTCATATAAAGAGCTTCTGGATGGTATTTTAAATCCACCGTTCGTGGATTTATCTGCGGCAATACCATAAATGGATCCACCGTTAGCGCCGTATAGCTCTTCCAGTGTATTTGGGTTGAAAGATTGTTCATACTCAATCGAATCACGAAGACCTTCCAAGCCCATACGTTCTAATTTATCTAACACAACTTCTCGATAAGCATCCCAATCCCACTGTCCATCTTTTTTCATCGCCGTTTTTGGTGGGACATGTGTCAAGACGAATAAGTTTTCTTTTCCTTCAGGAGCTTGTGAAGGATCAGATTTAGATGAAATGCCAATATAAACAGTAGGGTCATCTGCAGGAATGCCTTTTTCAAATATTTGTTTGAATTCTAATTCAGGATCTTCTGAGAAAAAGAAATTATGGTGCTTTAAATGCGAAAACTTTTTGTTTACACCTAATAGTAAAACTAAACCAGAGACAGAGGGTTGAAATGTTTTAGATAACTGTTTGACCTCTTTTTTTGCTTTGCTGGTTTGAGGTAATAACGTTTTATACGCTGGAATAACCTCGAGATTCGAGACGATTACTTCCGCTTCAAAGAAATCACCATCCTCAGTCACAGCACCTTTTGCTTTGCCGTCTTCCACATGAATATGAGAAACTGGTGTGCTTGTATGAATTTCGGCACGAAGTTCGTCAAGGACAGCTCGAATTCCATTTGCAATATTGTACATACCGCCTTTGACATAGTAAATTCCTAAACCTAATTGAACATAGACGAGTTGATTCAAAACCGCGGGCGCAGAATAGGGATTGGAGCCAACGTACATAACAAAAAAGTTAAAGAGTTGCTCCAACTGTTTGTTTTGAAAATGCTTCTTTGTTCCATCGGCTACTGTGTGAAACGGATCCATCGTAATTAATTCTTTTAACGAATGTTGCGTCCGTAAATCCTTTAAGCCTTCAATACTAGTTTTGTAAAAGCTTTTCATGCACACGTCATACATGTCTTGGAAATAGCTGAGAAATTTAGTGAAAGAAGAATCAGGTTCAGCTTTTACTTTTTTTAGTTCTTCAAGCATTTTTGGAAGATCTGATAAAATATCCAGGGAAGTACCATCTTCATAGAACGTTCTCCATTGTGGTTCGACTCTTTCTATTTCAATGTAATCTTCCAGTTTTCGGTGCACACTATCAAATAATTGTTCTAAAACCCATGGCATTGTCAAAATGGATGGACTGTATCAAACGTGAAACCTTGTCCTTGCCGGCGATTGAGTTTTACACCGATTGTGTCGTTTTTTTCTAATATCGTCACATCATAGCCATCTCCTGCTAAACGAATGGCTGTTGATAAACCACCTAGCCCAGCGCCAACGACAACAGCTTTTCTTTTCAAATGTTCCATGCACGAGCACCTCCGAAAAATGTAGTGTTAGTTTTAAAATAGTTAATAAATATATGGAAGAAGACGATATCGCCTTTTGCACCATTGCTCATACTCTTGTCCGAATGCTTTTAACAGCATTGTCTCTTCTAATGAGATTCGATTTATAAGAATGGGGAGAAATAAAAGGAAGGTAAAAATAAGCCCTAAAAGACTTCCTGTATAGAGACTCACCCCAATCATTGTTAAAAATAACCCTGTGTAAAGTGGATGTCTTAAAAGAGAAAAGGGACCTGTACTAATAATACGATCACCTTGCTGGACGGTTACATTCCTCGTAAATTGAATCCCGAGCTTGTGCATCCCCCAGTAACGAAGAAATATACCGCAACTGTATACGACCACGCCGATCCAAGACAGGATGGCAACATCACGATGTAATACAGCGTATTCTCTTGAAAGTATAGAACTAAGAATAACGAACATAATGGAGAAAAGAATCCATGGGAAAGACGTTTTATTCTGGTTTTTATCGTTTTGCGAATGTCGATTTTTGAAGATAATGAATTCAGCAATCCATAGGATCGTAGCACTAGCAAAAATAACGTCAGCGATGGACATTCATTTTCCTCCAATTGAATGATCTTTCAAAATTATGTATTGTCTAAAGATTCTTTTATTACATGTACCCTTCTTCTAATTTTATAATCATTATTTTTACCTGAATTTGGTCGTTTGAAAAAAATGGCTTTTTGTGTCGAGACTCATTGTCGACTTGAATACTGCGTGTTATACTTCTTGTCATAGAGGAAAGAACGTTTGTTAAGACGAGTATTCTTCTTTTGTGGCAAATGAAACGGAGGATTTCATCGATGCGAAGTAATACCAATGCTAAAAAAGGTCAAGTTATTCCATTCATGCAGGATGGTTCGTATTTTTTTAAAAAAGGAATTGAAATATATGATGACGGGCAGCCTGAAAGAGCAGCCGCCTATATTCGGCGGGCAATAAAGGTCGAACCGGATGAGCCTGTATTCATCTGTCAACTGGCAATTATATTGTCGGAAATGGGCGAATATAAAGATTCAAATGAATGGCTTGTTAAAGTCACGGACGATATAGATCCAAAAATGAGCCAGTGCTATTTTTTTATGGCTAACAACTTTGCTCATTTAGGCGAATTTACAGAAGCTAAGGCATCGTTAACTATTTATTTGTCCATGGACGATGATGGTGAATTTAAGGAAGATGCAAGCTCTTTACTTGATATGATAGATAAGGAGTTAGATGGTGAGTTTGATTTATTACCCTTTGAGATGGAAGGGGATAAGCATGAGGACATTGTGATGGACCTTTTGAATACCGGGGAATTTCACGAAGCGGAGAAACAAATTCACGTTGCAATCGCAGAGAGCCCTAAAGATTGGGATATGTATGCGTATCTTGCAGAATCCTACATGCACCAAGAGCGTTTTGATGAAGCAGAAAAGTTATTAAAAGACTTATTAACAAAAGAAGAGCCAAACTTTTTTGCACAGTGTCAAATGGCAGTATTGCTTTATAAACAGGAAGATCCACATGCTTCTACGTGGGTGGATAATATTAAAAATTTGCGTCCATTAAAAGACTGGGATTGTTATTATTTAGCCAGGGCACTTTATTATGTAAAAGAGTATCATGCTGCTTATCTTTTGTATGAACGATTTCTTCATGCCTCTAAATTTCAAAAAAGAACGACTTATTTTCATCAAATGGCCATTGTTTCTTGGCATTGTAATCGATATGAGAAAGCCCGAAAATTATGGGTGAGAATTGAAAGCACGGAACACCGGTCAGATAAACAACATGTTGCACCTTCTTATTTAAACTTAATCCAAACTGATCAAGATATTTCCCAGAATGGAAAGGAGTTTCTCTATCAATAGAGAAGCTTCTTTTTCACTTTAGAAAAAGGTTTATTTCACTTCAATCTTCTTTTACAAAGAATACGTCTCTTCCTCTTGCAATGACTCCTGAAGTGTATCCGTTAGACAACTCGAAGCATATACGTGAAGTATCGCTTGTTCCTGCGGGGTCGTCAGATGTTCCTTCTCCTGCAGGTGTGGCAGCCATTCGCTAATTCTGCTTTATTCAGAAATAACGCACGAAAAAAGTCTTGATTAAGGAATTGGGCATTGTAAGCTCAATCGGGGATATACGCTTTTCTTATAGCATGACAATGCTATAAGTGGTAACAATATAAAAAAGTAGTGAGCAAATTTTTGGACTTATCATCAAAATTTAAATACTATAAGGATAGAAAGTAAAGATAACGATGATATCGCTAGGGAGTGATTTAAATGAGCGAAGAAAAACAATATGATATAGCTATTATCGGGGCTGGACCTGCAGGTATGACTGCTGCGGTGTACGCATCCCGTGCAAACTTATCAACGGTAATGATTGAAAGAGGTATTCCAGGAGGTCAGATGGCTAATACAGAAGATGTAGAGAATTATCCTGGTTATGACCATATTCTAGGACCGGACTTATCAACGAAGATGTTTGACCATTCAAAGAAATTTGGCGCAGAATACGCCTATGGTGATGTAAAAGAAATTATTGATGGTAAGGAATTCAAGACAATTGTGACTGGTAAGGTAAATTATAAAGTTCGTGCGGTCATTATTACTACAGGGGCAAAATACAAGGCTTTAGGAGTTCCGGGTGAGAAGGAACTAAGTGGTCGTGGCGTTTCCTATTGTGCAGTGTGTGACGGTGCATTTTTCAAAAATAAAGAACTAGTAGTGGTTGGTGGTGGTGACTCAGCTGTTGAAGAAGCAGTGTATCTCACTCGTTTTGCCAGTAAAGTAACCGTAATTCATCGACGAGATGAATTACGCGCTCAAAAAATTCTACAAGAGCGTGCTTTTGCCAATGATAAGATTGAATTTATCTGGAATCATGTCGTAAAAGAAATTAATGCTGAGAATGGAAAAGTAGGCAGCGTGACGATCATCAACAAAGATGATGGTTCTGAAAGTGATTTTAAAACAGATGGTGCTTTCATCTATATCGGGATGTTGCCAATTAACGAACCATTCCTTAACTTAGGTATTACGAATGCTGAAGGCTATGTTGAAACTAATGAAGATATGGAAACGAAAATCCCGGGAATTTTTGCCGCCGGTGATATTCGTGAGAAAATGCTTCGGCAAATTGTTACAGCGACAGGCGACGGAAGTGTCGCAGCTCAAACAGCTCAACACTATGTAGAAGAGCTAATGGAAGAACTAAAAACATCAAAACAAGTATAATATAAAGAGCCGTGAAAAAGTCGATTTTAACTTTTTCACGGCTCTTTTTTTGCAATGAGTGAAGCATCCGCATCTTTTAAAATACACTAGGAGTGATCTTCTGCTAATCGTATTGCGGAGAGCGAGCCGTTGGAGAGTAAACTGCCTTTCTAAAAAATGTTGTTTGGAAGAATCCGCGAGACTCCTGTGGAAGAATGATCCAAGACGAGAGCCCGCAGAGCATCAGTTTGCTCGAGGAGACTCGCGGATCATCCACGGAAAGGGAGCGGTAATTCTTCCAAAGAACCTTCCGTGATAACAAAGTAACTAAATAGAAAAAAACGGTAAAGAAGTTTTCTTAAACTGGTCTTTTTCTTATTCTAGGTGTTTCATTACTTATTTAACTCTGTTATATAGATTTTCTGCTGATTACATGGTTGGGATAATTCAATGATCACACAGAAAAAACAATATATTTACAATTCGTAACTGTCACTTAACTCTTCTGTAACAATCCTGCAACACAAAAAGGTTATATTATAGATAAGTAATTGACCCCCTTTTTATATATTACTTTTTGGCACGAGCTTATGCTTGTGCCCTTTTTTTATTCCTCAGGGTTAGTTTTGAGTTAAGGGCACGGAAAAAGACCGGTCCTTAAAACCCTTTTTAGAACGAATTCGTTCAGCTCCCAACGATAATAAACAGCTTTCTTTAAAACAGATACATTGATAACACTCTTCTTTTTTATGTATTTATTGATTGTCAAAAAGAAACTATAAACGGTGAAAGATACTTTTTACCTTGCCTATAGGAATTTCCGCAACTTTTTATGATTGTTGTAATTGGTGATTTAATGGAGATGTAGTATAATTAATTTAGTCATATATTAAAGGAACCCATTAGGTTTGAGAAATTAAATGAAACTGAATCACAGGAGTAAAAAGCCTTTAATTAAAGCTTGAGTGTTACCCGATTTTTCAACTACTCATTATTGAATGTTTGACACACTTCCAAGGTTATCTGAATAAATAATTGTAGATGTTACTTAACTTTTAAAGGTAAGGTAGTCCGTTGTGAGGTGAAGGAAATGCAACGTGTCACAAATTGTTTGCTTATACGAGATGGGCAAGTACTCATGTTAAAGAAACCAAGGCGCGGCAGGTGGTCCGCACCAGGCGGGAAAATGGAAATAGGAGAATCTATCCTTGAAAGTACGATTAGAGAATATAGAGAAGAAACAGGGTTGGAGTTGATTCAACCTCGGTTAAAAGGTATTTTTACGATGGTTATAGAAGAAAAACAAGGACAGCATGAATGGATGCTTTTTACTTTTCTTGCCGGTGACTCTGGAGGTAAACAATTCTCAGCTTCACCAGAAGGGGATCTTTCTTGGATTCCAATGGAAGATATAGCGGAACTGCCGATGATACAAGGTGACTATTCTATTGTAGAGCATGCAATTTATGGAGACGGGCTAATCTATGGAACATTTACTTACGGAGAAAATGAAACGTTACTTTCTTATCGGTTGGAAGCTGAAGGTAAACCCATTCAAGAATACCACGTGTAACTAAGGTTTTGGGGGGATCGCAACATGGAAAATCAAGGAACGGATGAACTTGAATTAGTCATTATCACGGGAATGTCCGGAGCAGGTAAAACAGTAGCCGTCCAAAGCTTTGAGGATATGGGATACTTCTGTGTGGATAATTTGCCACCAGCTTTGATTCCTAAATTTATTGACCTGGTAGAGGGATCAGGCGGAAAAATGAAAAAAGTCGCTTTAGTTATTGATCTTAGGGGAAGAGAATTTTTCGATCACTTATTTGAATCAATTGATGCTATTGCCGGTGAATCAAAGGTGACACCACAGATTGTCTTTTTAGATGCGAAAGATGCCGCTCTCGTAAGAAGGTATAAAGAAACGAGACGTTCACATCCATTAGCGGAGGATGGCTCTCCACTTCAGGGTATTGAATCTGAACGAAGCATTTTAAATGATTTAAAAGGCCAAGCTCAGATGATCATAGACACAACCGATCTAAAACCATTAGAATTGAGAGAAAGAATTCTCCAGCGTTTTTCTTCAAATTCCAAAGAATCTTTCAGTGTTCAAGTACTTTCTTTTGGTTTTAAACATGGAATTCCTATTGATGCGGACCTTGTTTTTGATGTGAGGTTTTTACCTAACCCTCATTACATTGATCATATGCGACCTCAGACTGGACTCGATAAAGTCGTTTCAGACTATGTGTTGAAATGGGCTGAGACGCAACAATTCATTCAAAAATTAGATGATTTACTTCAATACATGCTTCCTCACTATAAGCGAGAAGGAAAGCGACAACTTGTTATGGCTATAGGGTGCACAGGTGGAAAACATCGTTCCGTTACACTGGCTGAGTACTTCAAAAAGCGGTTAAATGATCTTGAGTATAACAGCTATGTTACACATCGGGATGTGGAAAAAGGAAGACTTGAATAGTGAAGAAGGCAAATGTTGTCGTTTTAGGCGGAGGTACAGGTTTATCAGTTATATTAAGAGGTTTAAAGACCTTTCCAGTTGATATTTCAGCAATTGTAACAGTTGCTGATGATGGTGGAAGTTCAGGCAGGTTGAGAAAAGAATTAAACATCCCGCCACCTGGTGATATTCGGAATGTACTTGTCGCACTTTCGGAAGTCGAACCTCTGGTTGAAGAGCTCTTCCAACATCGTTTTACAAACGGAAATGGACTTTCCGGACATTCTCTAGGCAACTTATTGTTAGCAGGGATGACTTCGATTACCGGAGACTTTGCTCAAGGTGTACGGGAAATTAGTCGGGTGTTGAATGTAAAAGGAAAAGTAATTCCAGCATCGAATGACAGCATCACACTTCATGCCGAATATGAAGATGGCTCAAAAGTGGAAGGGGAATCGAACATTCCTCTTGCGGGTAAAAAAATTAAACGGGTATTCATTGAACCGGCAGAAACGAAGCCGATGAGAGAAGCGATACAAGCTATCGAAGAGGCGGATCTGGTCGTACTGGGACCTGGCAGTTTGTATACGAGTGTCATTCCTAATATACTCGTATCAGGCATGAAGGAAGCATTAGAGCGAACAGATGCATGGAAAGTGTATATATGCAATGTGATGACACAGCCTGGAGAAACAGATAATTACACTGTTTCTGATCATGTTCGCGCTATTGACGATCATTCGAATGCTAAATTAGTTGATGCTGTATTATTCAACACGCAGACAATACCGTCATCCTACGTCGAGCGGTATAAATCCCAAGGCGCGGTGAGTGTTCGCGTTGATGCAAAAGAATTACAGGACATGGGCGTACAAATTATAGGCGATGATCTTTTATTGTTCGATAATGACCTAGTAAGGCATGATCCTATAAAGGTATCTCAGAGACTAGTATCATTACTTTAATCGGTTATCCCCTGTTTAAAGTGAAAACGGGAGGTGAGGCAGGTGTCTTTTGCTTCCATGACGAAGAAAGAACTGACACAAATTGATAGTGATGCTTGCTGCTCCCGAGCAGAATTAGCCGCACTCATCCGAATGAATGGCGCTATCTCTATTCGAAACATGCAAATCACATTAGATATCCAAACGGAAAATGCAGCAATTGCGAGAAGGATTTATACGTTAATAAAAGCGCAATATGAAGTGCATGTTGAGCTACTTGTTCGGAAAAAAATGCGCTTGAAGAAAAATAACGTATATATTGTCCGTATTTCAAAAGATGCAAGAAAAATACTCGAGTCTTTACATATCGTAGATGCCACGTTTGCTTTTACGAGAGAGATTTCCGAGGATTTAATTCGAAAAGGGTGCTGTAAAAGAGCTTATTTAAGAGGCGCATTTTTAGCAGGAGGTTCCGTAAGCCATCCTGAGACATCCTCTTATCATCTGGAAATTTTTTCGTTGTACGAAGATCATAATCGATCATTAGGTAACTTAATGAATCACTTTGAATTAAGCGTAAAGATGATTGAACGAAAAAAAGGGTTTATTCTATACTTAAAAGAGGGAGAAAAGATTAGTGAGTTCCTAAATGTAATTGGAGCCCATCAAGCACTTCTCCGCTTCGAAGATGTTCGAATTATGAAGGACATGCGAAATTCTGTGAACCGACTTGTAAATTGTGAAACTGCAAACTTGAATAAAACAGTTGGAGCCGCAATGCGCCAAGTGGAAAATATACGATATATACGTAAGGAAGTTGGCCTTGAAACGTTACCGGAAAAATTAAGGGAACTTGCAGAGTTACGTATTGAGCACCAAGATGTTACTCTTAAAGAGTTAGGTGAAATGGTGAGAAGCGGGAAGGTCAGTAAATCTGGAGTGAATCATCGCTTAAGAAAAATAGAGGAATTTGCAAACAAACTTCGTGCAGGGGAAAAAGTATAATCCCTTGCACTCTATGGCATGATGTTGAAAGCGTTTGAATTAAAACTTTTTATGTTAGGGATTAATAGTTTTTAATAGATAATTTTACTGATTCTTGTTAGTTTAGAGAAGGATTAGTTGAAAAAGGAGGATGAGGACATGATTGAGAAAACAGTTACAGTTTTACGAAAGAGTGGACTTCAAGCTAGACCAGCGGCGTTATTCGTTCAAGAGGCTAATCGATTTACATCAGACATTTTCATTGAAAAAGATGGCAAAAACATCAATGCGAAGAGTATTATGGGTATTATGAGTATTGCTGTTGGAGTAAACAAAGACATTCATATAAAAGTAGATGGTCCAGATGAACAAGTAGCGATGGATACATTAATTGAGTTTGTAGAAAAGAAAGAATAGATATCATATAAAAATGCTTCAAGCTGCGATAGCTTGAAGCATTTTGCGTTTTAATTTTATTTTAAGTTTTCTTTTTTCTCCATAACATCATCAATGAGACCGTATTTCTTAGCGTCATAAGCATTCATGAAGTTGTCACGATCTGTGTCTTTACGGACTGTTTCAATCGGTTGACCAGTGCGATCAGCCAAAATTTGATTGAGCTTCTCTTTCATTTCAACGATGCGTTTAGCATGGATTTCAATGTCTGAAGCTTGCCCCTGAGTACCGCCTAAAGGTTGGTGAATCATCACTTCACTATTAGGTAAGGCAAAACGTTTTCCAGGTTCACCGGAAGCTAAAAGGAATGCTCCCATAGAAGCGGCCATACCAATACAAATCGTCTGGACTTTTGGTTGAATGAATTGCATTGTATCATAGATCGCCATACCAGCCGTGATAGATCCGCCTGGGCTGTTGATATAAAGAGAAATATCTTTTTCAGGATCGTCGGCTGCCAAGAATAAAAGCTGAGCAACAATAGAGTTTGATACGTTGTCATCGATTCCAGAGCCTAGCATGATAATACGATCCTTGAGAAGACGTGAATAAATGTCATAAGCACGTTCTCCGCGATTCGTTTGTTCAATTACTGTTGGGACTAAATTCATAGTATTGTTCCTCCTTAAATTTATCTCATAGAAATAGTGTGTATCTCTGAAGTATGCTACTATCATAACCTTAAAGGTCAATGAAGGTCAAATAATTTTGCTTGCTTTATTTAAAACTATTTTCTCCACTTTTAATCATTTCCTTTCCTGCATTTTTTCAAACGCCTTCTGTCCTTTTTTTTGTTAATACATGTAAATAAGACTTTTCTATACAAGTTAAAATCAGTCCAATGCTATGCGGTAAAAAGGATTGTTTTCTGAGCGCAACAGAAGATACTTCATGTATAATAGGGGAAAGGGGGCTATTCCGAAATGAGTATGGATTTTGGACTTTTCCAACAACAAACGATGAAACTTGCTATGACAAATGAACTTCGTCAAGCCATTACCATATTGCAATACTCGGCTTTGGACCTAAACGAATACTTACTTGAACAACAGCTTGAAAACCCGCTCATCGAGTTAAAAGAGCAAACTTTTACAGAAGAAGTAGCAAGACAAAAAATGAACGACACACCAATCTATGATGGTAAATCATCATATCAGGGGGAAGATGATTATTCTCCGGTTGATCATATAAGAGAAAACGAAGAAGGTTTACAAGATTACTTGTTAAATCAAATTCGTTTGCTTAATCTCGATAGAAAAACCCGATCGATTGCTATGTACTTAGCCCTTAGTCTCGATCAGAACGGATATTTACATCAATCTGATGCGGAGCTAATGGAAGAAGCCTTTGTCACAGAGGAGACGTTGGAAAAAGGTATGGAAACGTTATTTACTCTTGAACCGTATGGTGTCGGGGCAAGGACCTTGAGAGAATGCTTACTTATTCAATTGAAACATATGGGGATGGAAGACTCCTTAACGGAAAGAGTTGTGAGCAGGCATCTTGAGCTTCTGGCAAAAAATCAATTTAAAAAGATAGCCAAAGCAGAGTTGGTGACGGTTGAGGACGTCCAATTTGTTGCCGATTTTATCAAAACCTTAAACCCAAAACCAGGGGCGGAATTTAATCGGGAAACACCCAAGTATGTCGTGCCGGATGTGACGGTATTGAAAATAAATGAAGACTATGTTGTCAGACTAAATGAACAGAGTGGTCCTAAAATATTTATGAATCGCGATTACGAACAAATGGTTAAAAATAAACAAACTGGTATAGAAAGTTATATGAAACAGAAGTATGACCAATTCAACTGGATAAAGCGCAGTATAGAGCAAAGGCAGCAAACGATCTTAAAAGTTACCAAATCTATTGTGAATCATCAATTCGAGTTTTTTAATTATGGGGCATCTCATCTAAAACCTTTGACGTTAAAAGCAGTTGCAGAAGAAGTGGGGGTTCATGAGTCAACGGTCTCACGAGCAACAACGAACAAATATGTTCAGACACCGAGAGGACTACATGAGCTGAAGTATTTCTTTGTTTCCACTGTTGGACGGGATTCCAGTGAATCGAGCTCTTCTGAAAAAGTAAAAACGCATATAAAACGTTTAGTAAATGAAGAAAATAAACAAAAGCCCCTATCGGATCAAAAGCTTTCTGATTTGCTGAAAAAAGATAATCAAATTAATGTTTCTAGAAGAACACTAGCAAAGTATAGAGAAGAGATGCAAATACCCTCTTCCTCACAACGAAAACGATATTAATAATTGGGTGGGATAAATATGAGCCTCTATTTTTATACGAAAAAAGAATGTCCCTTATGTGATAAAGGATTAGTTCAGCTTGAGATTCTTCAACAAGAAAAAAATTTTAATATCATCATAAGAGATATATATACAGATGATGAATGGTTAGAAAAGTATCAAATTCGTATTCCTGTCGTGGAAACGAAGGAAGGTGCGGTATTAGATGAAGGGGTACTCAGCTTCGAATTACTTTCCAGCAACTACGAAAAGTACATTAGTAAATAGAGGGATTAATTATGAAAATGTTCCCATCAATATAGTTGCTTATCAAACATTTCCTTGATACAATGAATGTATAAGTGAGCCTATGGTTAGCTTATACTATTGTACATAAGGGAATGTCTTTTTTTTCGCCTTATTGGGACGCGATATGTCTATCAGGGACTTTACGTGTCCCGGTTAAAACGTGCGCTAAAAAGGAGAATATGTATGAACGTGCTTTTGGATTTGCAGAAAAAATTATTGCCTGATTTAGTCACAGTTTTAGGGCAACGCTATCGCATTTTGAGATTTATTCGACTCATGCAGCCAATTGGAAGAAGAACTTTAGCTTCTAATCTAGAACTGTCCGAGCGAATTCTTCGCAGCGAAGTAACGTTTCTAAAAGAGCAGGGTCTTGTTGATTTTGCATCTTCAGGAATGACCTTGACCGATGAAGGGAACAATTTACTTGGACAACTTGAAGACGTCATGAAAGAAGTTTTTGACACACGGGCAATGGAAGAAGATTTACAAAAGAAATTAGGAATTCCGGAAGTTCATATTGTTCCCGGAAACAGCGATGAATACTCTTGGGTTCAACAAGAAATGGGCAGAGCATGTGTATCGCTGATAAAAAGAAAAATGATTTCTAAAGAGAATATTCTTGCAGTTACTGGAGGAACATCGATTGCGGCTGTAGCTGAAATGCTGGTGCCGGATTCTGATTTAAAAGAAGCGCTTTTTGTTCCGGCACGCGGGGGACTGGGAGAGCAGGTTGAAAATCAGGCAAATACGATTTGTGCAACGATGGCAAGAAAAGCGATGGGGTCTTATCGGTTGCTGCATGTTCCGGATCAGTTAAGTAAGGAAGCATATGAGTCGCTGATTAATGAAGATTCCGTTCAGCAGATTTTAAAACTGATCAAATCCGCTACAATGGTTATACATGGTATTGGTGAAGCTCAAACAATGGCTGAACGAAGAAATTCTTCCGATGAAGTGCTGCGGAATCTTAAGGATACAAAAGCAGTAGCAGAGGCATTCGGCTATTATTTTAATGAATCGGGCGATATCGTTCATAAAGTTTTGACTATTGGTTTGCAACTGGAGGATCTAAAAAATATTCCTCATGTTATCTCGGTAGCTGGAGGCGCATCAAAAGCACAATCCATCCAAGCTTACATGAAACAGTGTCCAAGTGAGGTTCTCGTCACTGATGAGGGAGCAGCTAAAGAAATACTAAAGTAAATGTATGTTTAAAAAAGATTGATGAAGATAATAGGTTATATATGGTTATTCTAAGGGTTATCCCTTTGAAAATAAATAATTTTCACCACACTTAAGGAGGAATTTTATCATGGCAACAAAAATTGGTATTAACGGTTTTGGACGTATTGGACGTGTCGTATTCAGACAGGCTCTTGCTAATCCTAATGTAGAAGTTGTGGCAGTAAATGATTTAACGGATGCAAACATGCTCGCCCACTTATTGAAGTATGATTCCGTTCACGGAAAGCTTGACGTTTCAGTTGAAGTGAAAGACGGTAATTTAGTAGTTGATGGAAAATTGATTAATGTAACTGCTGAGCGTGACCCTGCAAACCTTTCTTGGGGCAAATTCGGTGCTGAGATTGTTGTTGAATCTACTGGTCTTTTCACAAAACGCGAAGCAGCAGCTAAGCACCTTGAAGCTGGAGCTAAAAAAGTTATCATTTCTGCACCTGCTTCAGACGAAGATATCACAATCGTTATGGGTGTAAACGAAGATAAGTATGACGCTGCAAGTCACCACGTGATTTCAAATGCATCGTGTACAACGAACTGTTTAGCACCATTTGCTAAAGTATTAAATGATAAGTTCGAGCTTAAGCGCGGAATGATGACGACTATTCACTCATACACAAATGATCAGTCTATTCTAGACCTACCGCATAAAGATTATCGTCGTGCTCGTGCAGCAGCTGAAAACATTATCCCTACTTCAACAGGAGCTGCTAAAGCAGTAGCACTTGTACTTCCTGAACTAAAAGGAAAACTTAATGGTGGAGCAGTTCGAGTTCCAACTCCAAACGTTTCCCTTGTAGATCTAACAGCTGAACTTGGAACAAATGTTACTGCGGAAGAAGTTAACGCAGCATTTAAAGAAGCAGCTGAAGGTGAATTAAAAGGGATTCTCGCATTCAGTGACGAGCCTCTTGTTTCTCGTGACTATAACGGAAGTTCTTTTGCATCAACAATTGATGGTCTTTCAACATTAGTAATGGAAGATAACATGGTAAAAGTTATCTCTTGGTATGACAACGAAACTGGTTACTCTACACAAGTAGTAAACTTAGTTGAGTATGTAGCACAGCAAGGAATCTAAGTTTGAAAGAAATTTCTCCATCCTAATCAGTTTCTAGAAAGAGGAGGCGGGCAACGTGTCCTGCCTCCTCTTTTTAGTGTATTATTGTGATTGTGACATAGAATAAAAAGGAGGCGTTCCTCAATGAACAAGAAATCGATTCGAGATATCGATGTAAAAGGTAAACGTGTATTTTGCCGTGTAGACTTTAACGTGCCAATGAATGACGGAGAGGTAACGGACGATACACGAATTCGTGCTGCCCTTCCCACAATTGAGCTTTTAGTCAGCAAAGGAGCAAAAATAATCCTGGCAAGTCACCTTGGCAGACCAAACGGAGAAGCTGTTGATAAGCTTCGGTTAGATCCGGTTGCCAAACGCTTGAGCGACTTGTTGAACAAAGAAGTACTTAAGACGGATTCAGTGTTCGGTGAAGAACCTAAAAAAGCAGTAGCGTCTTTAGAAGAAGGCGACATTGTTTTACTCGAAAACGTTCGTTTCGAAGCTGGAGAAGAAAAGAACGATGCTGAGTTAGCGAAAGAAATGGCTGCTTTAGCTGATGTTTATGTAAATGATGCATTTGGAGCTGCACACCGAGCCCATGCTTCAACTGCTGGTATTGCCAAGCACCTTCCTGCAGTTGCTGGCCTGTTAATGGAAAAAGAGTTGGAAGTGTTAGGTAAAGCAATGGCTAATCCTGAGCGACCGTTCACTGCAATTATCGGTGGAGCGAAAGTAAAGGATAAAATTGGTGTTATTGACAACCTTTTGGACATCGTTGATAACTTGATTATCGGTGGAGGACTTGCTTATACGTTTATAAAAGCGCAAGGTCTTGAAATCGGAAAATCACTTCTAGAGGAAGACAAGATTGATCTAGCTAAACAATTTATGGATAAAGCTAAGAAAAACGGTGTAAATCTCTATTTACCGCAGGATGTTATTATTGCTGATGACTTCGGCGAAGAAGCTAATACACAAATCGTTGATATTGAAAAGATCCCAGCTGATTGGGAAGCGTTAGATATCGGTCCAAAAACGTTAGAAACGTATCAACAAGTTGTCAGAGATTCTAAGCTTGTGATTTGGAACGGACCAATGGGCGTATTTGAATTGAAGAAATTTGCCAAAGGAACAATAGGAGTTGCTGAAGCACTAGCCGAGGCGAATAATACGTACACAGTTATTGGCGGTGGAGACTCTGCAGCAGCTGTTGAGAAGTTTGGTTTTGCAGATAAAATGGATCATATCTCAACTGGTGGCGGAGCATCCCTTGAATTCATTGAAGGGAAAGACCTTCCTGGAGTTATAGCTTTAAACGATAAATAAAACGATCGAAACAAAAAGGAGGAATTTTCATGCGTAAACCAATTATTGCAGGTAACTGGAAAATGAATAAGACAAAATCAGAGGCACTAGCTTTTATAGAAGAAGTAAAGGGTCTTGTTCCTTCAAGCGAAAAGGTAGACTCTGTTGTTTGTGCTCCATATCTATTTCTTGATGCTCTTGTACAAGAAACAAAAGGTACAGAAGTACAAATAGCTGCTCAAAACATGCATTCTGAAGAAAATGGTGCGTTTACAGGAGAAGTAAGCCCTCTTGCTCTTCAAGATTTAGGTGTTACGTACGTGGTTATTGGCCACTCGGAACGTCGTGAACTATTTGGTGAGACAGATCAAAGTGTAAACGAAAAAGTTCATGCAGCCTTCAAGCATGGTTTAACTCCTATTGTTTGTGTCGGAGAAACTCTTGAACAACGTGATGCAAATAAAACAAAAGATGTTGTAACAACGCAAGTTAAAGGCGGTCTTAAAGGTTTATCAGACGACCAAGTGAAACAAACAGTTGTTGCATATGAGCCAATATGGGCTATCGGAACTGGTAAAACAGCTTCTTCTGAAGATGCAAATGAAACTTGTGGAGTTATTCGTGAAGTTATTAGCGAGACGTTCTCTTCAGATGCATCTGAAGCAGTTCGAATTCAGTACGGCGGAAGTGTAAAACCAGCTAATATTAATGAATTATTAGCACAATCCGATATTGATGGCGCCCTTGTAGGAGGAGCAAGCCTAGAAGCGCAGTCTTATCTTCAATTAGTGGAGGCTGGAAATGAGTAAGCAACCTAAAGCATTAATCATTCTCGACGGTTTTGCTCTACGCGCTGATACAACAGGAAATGCCGTGGCACAAGCGAACACACCTAACTTTGATCGGTACTGGAACAGCTATCCTCATGCAACTTTAGAGGCAAGTGGATTAGCGGTAGGTTTACCAGAAGGTCAAATGGGAAACTCTGAGGTAGGTCACTTGAATATTGGTGCAGGAAGAGTAGTCTATCAAAGTCTTACTCGAGTTAACCTGTCAATCAAAGAAAGAGATTTCTTTGAGAACCCCGTATTCCGAGAGGCAATGAAACATGTAAATGAAAAAAATACGGCTCTACATTTATATGGCCTTCTCTCTGACGGGGGAATTCATAGCCATATAGAGCATTTATTTGCTTTATTAGAATTAGCAAAAGACCAAGGTGTAGAAGAAGTTTACGTTCACGGATTTTTAGATGGTCGAGATGTAGGCCCTCAATCTGCCTTGAAGTACATTGAATTACTGGAAGAAAAAATGAAAGAAATTGGCATTGGACGCTTAGCAACCATTCAAGGCCGCTACTACGCGATGGACCGAGACAAGCGTTGGGACCGTGTGGAAAAAAGCTATCGATCTATGGTATATGGCGATGGTTTGAAATTCCGTACTGCAGCAGCAGCTTTAGAGGATTCCTACAAACGTGAAATCAATGATGAATTTCTTCTTCCGTCTGTGATGACAGAAGAAGATGAGACAACACCAATTGGAACGATCAATGATGACGATGGAGTTATTTTCTTTAATTTCCGTCCAGATCGTGCCATTCAAATGTCACAAGTATTTACAAATCCTGATTTTACGAATTTTGAACGTGGAGATCGTCATCCAAAGAATGTTCATTACGTTTGCCTCACGCACTTTAGTGAATCCGTAAACGGGTTTGTTGCTTTCGAACCTACAAACCTAGATAAAGTTCTTGGAGAAGTTGTTTCAGATGCAGGTTTAAATCAATTAAGAATTGCTGAAACTGAAAAATTTCCGCACGTCACATTCTTCTTCAGTGGTGGACGCGAAAAAGAATTTCCAGGTGAAGAACGAGTATTGATTGATTCACCGAAAGTTGCGACTTACGACTTAAAGCCAGAAATGAGCGTGTATGAAGTCACGGAAGCACTTGAAGATGAGATTAACAAAGACAAGCACGACTTGATTATTTTAAACTTCGCTAACCCTGATATGGTCGGACATTCCGGAATGTTGGAACCAACAATTAAGGCGATCGAAGCTGTGGATGAGTGTCTAGGCAAAGTAGTTGATTTAATTACTGAAAAAGGTGGAAAAACGATTATTACTGCTGATCACGGTAATGCTGATGTTTTAATCACCGATGAAGGTACACCTATGACGGCTCATACTACCAATCCAGTGCCTGTTATTCTCACAGATGAAAAGTTAGAGCTTCGTAAAGATGGCGTACTTGGAGATCTTGCACCAACGTTGCTTGAATTACTTAAAGTTGAACAACCTAAAGAAATGACTGGTAAAACATTGATAAAGCGGTAATAATAGAGATTAAAGGTGTTACAATAATGTAAATGAAGCTCTGTTATCGCCCAGTGCTAGATACACATCTTAGACCACAAGCGAAACGAGCCAACGGAAATTAGGTCCAATAGCCCGTAAGTGACAGGTCTTACTGGTATCAGCATTAGTGAATAGCAGCAACAAAAAATAAGGAGTGTTTTTGTTTATGACAATAATTACAGATGTTTATGCACGTCAAGTATTGGACTCTCGCGGGAATCCAACAGTAGAGGTAGAAGTTCATGTAGAAAGCGGTGCATTTGGACGAGCTATCGTACCAAGTGGTGCTTCAACTGGTGAATATGAAGCAGTTGAACTTCGTGACGGCGGAGACGCTTGGATGGGTAAAGGCGTTACAAAAGCAGTAGAAAATGTGAATGATGTTATTGCACCAGAACTAGTAGGTTTTGACGCATTGGATCAGCTTGGAATTGACCAGTTGATGATCGAACTTGATGGTACTCCTAACAAAGCTAAATTAGGAGCTAACGCGATCCTTGGTGTTTCTATTGCTACTGCTCGTGCAGCTGCTGAAGCACTTGGCTTGCCATTGTATGTTTACCTTGGAGGATTCAACGCCAAAACGTTACCTACTCCAATGATGAACATTATTAATGGTGGAGAGCACGCTGACAATAACGTAGACATTCAAGAATTCATGATTATGCCAGTTGGCGCAGAAAGCTTCTCACAAGCGCTTCAAATGGGTGCTGAGATCTTCCATAATCTTAAAAAAGTACTTAGTGGTAAAGGTTATAATACTGCAGTAGGTGACGAAGGTGGATTTGCACCTAACCTAGGATCGAATGAAGAGGCTCTTTCTACAATTATTGAAGCTATAGAATTAGCTGGATATAAGCCAGGTGAAGATATTCAATTGGCTATGGATGTTGCAGCTTCTGAAATTCACGAAGACGGTAAATACCATCTAAAAGGTGAAGGTGTTGTGAAAACATCTGCCGAAATGGTTGATTTTTATGAAGAACTTTGCAACAAATATCCTATCATCTCGATTGAAGATGGTCTTGATGAAAACGACTGGGAAGGTTTCAAATTGTTGACAGAAAGATTAGGCGATCGTGTCCAACTTGTTGGGGATGACTTATTCGTTACAAACACTGAGAAACTTTCTAGAGGAATCAAAGAAGGAATTGGTAATTCCATCTTAATCAAAGTAAACCAAATTGGTACATTGACTGAAACTTTTGATGCTATCGAAATGGCTAAACGTGCTGGTTATACAAATATCATTTCTCACCGTTCTGGTGAAACAGAAGACAGCACAATTGCAGATATTGCAGTGGCTACAAACGCTGGACAAATTAAAACAGGTGCTCCTTCACGTACAGACCGTGTAGCGAAGTACAACCAACTTCTACGTATTGAAGATGAGCTTCAGTTCATCGGTCAATATGCTGGACGTAAAGCGTTCTACAATTTAGATAAGTAATAGATGATGAACCCCGAGTCCTCTTTGTAGGATTCGGGGTTTTTTTGAAAGGAAGTATAAGATGACAGCTACCTTCATGCCGTACGTAGCAAGGGAAACCCACCTCCTTTCCAGAGTAGCACCTACACACACTCGTAGGTGCTATCGGGGCGCCAGAAGCTGACGCTGATTGTAATAAAAGACGGCTATGCCGTTTTTCTTACAAGAATTTATAAGTTTACAGCTATCTTTACGCCACGCGTGTCAAGGGAAACCCACCTCCTTTCGAGTAGCACCTACACACACTACGTAGGTGCTACTCGGGGGTGGCGAAAGATAACGATGTATTTAAGAAAAGACGCTACGCGTTTTTCTTATGTATCACAGTAAATCTTAACGATGTTCTTGATTCAAAAGGGGATTCATGTTATATTCTAAAAAGGTTTAGATGTCGTTTTGGAGGTGGACATATGGAAGCACTTGCATCCATTTTACTTGTAATTGTATCAATATTATTAATTTGCGCAGTTTTACTGCAATCAGGAAAAAGCGCAGGATTATCCGGAGCTATTTCTGGTGGTGCAGAGCAGTTAGTCGGGAAGCAGAAAGCACGTGGTGTTGAGGCCGTTCTAGTTAAGGCAACCGTCGTACTTGGTACTCTGTTTTTCTTGTTAACGTTATCTGTGGCGTTTTTCATGTAGTGAGAAGTTGTACAAGCAGTGGACATTTTGTCTGCTGCTTTTTGTATGTAGGTTCAAAAGTCAGGAAAAAATCCGTGTTGTATCTCTGCGTAGTCTCGGGTCTTCGCGTTATAATCAGGTCTGGGTCTACTTTCTACTTCTTTATCACTATAAGTTTAAGAATACATAGCTGTTACTATGCTTACATTTTAATTTCACCAAAATATACTGCTATGGTGCCTTCCTGATTAGATAGCAGGGGAAATAGAAAAATGTGATTATTTTCCTTTGTTTTTGGGAATATAGGTAAAAAGGTGTGCATCGAACAAGCTTCGCATGACGGGGTTCGTCAATATCATATAGAAAGAAGGTTCATCAAGGAGTGATCATAATGATTGGGTGTCTTGTCATACACGGTTTTGCTGGCACTAGGGATGAGATTGCAGATATTTGCGAACACCTTGAACAGAAAAATTGGTTAGTATACTGCCCAGAGCTTCCAGGACATGATGGAACTAAGGAATCAATGAAATCGGTGACTTATAAACATTGGATTTTCAAATCAAAAGTAGCTCTGGAAGAACTTCTGGCCAGGTGTGACAAGGTCTATGTGATCGGTTTTTCTATGGGCGGGGTCATCGCAAGTTATTTAGCTTCACGTTATCCCATCGATAAGCTAGTTTTGTTAAGTTCAGCGGTTTATTATATTAATCCTAAACAACTTGTACAAGACGTGAAAGGCTGGTTTTTAGAAGGGATACGAGGAGAATTAGATCAAGATGAACTGTACCAATTTTATCTGGAAAAAGTAAAAAGAACGCCCGTGTCTGCAACATTGGAGTTTGCAAAGATGGTTAGAAAACTTCGAAATCATCTGGATCAAATAACGGTACCTACTCTGATTATACATGGAGAAAATGACGGACTAGTCCCAGAGAAAAGTGCGCAATATATTTATAATCATATTCAGTCTGCAGATAAGCGATTGTATTTTTTTCCGGAGGCAAAGCATCACATCTGGTTTGGGGAACAAAAACAAGAACTACTTGATACTATAGAATCATTTTTTGAAGAGGAAATGGAAATGGAAGAGACTATCTATTAATAAATTAACTCTATTCAAGCAAGAAAGGAAGAAAGAAACATATGATGAAAATTTCACAGCCAAAACCATTTACAATAGAGGCAGGTAAGCGTGCCGTTTTACTTCTTCACGGATTTACCGGAAATTCTGCGGATGTTCGGATGCTTGGAAGATTTTTAGAGAAAAAAGGGTATAGCTCTCATGCTCCTCATATGAAGGGACATGGTGTTCCACCAGAGGAGTTGGTTCAAACGGGACCGGAAGATTGGTGGGACGATGTACTCGCCGGTTATCATCTCCTAAAAGAGGCCGGGCATGAAGAAATTGCCGTTGCAGGATTGTCACTAGGAGGCGTATTTTCCTTAAAGCTTGGGTACACACTACCTGTGAAGGGTATCATTCCCATGTGTGCCCCTATGTATATTAAAAGTGAAGAAGTCATGTATCAAGGTGTATTAGAATACGCCAGAAAATATAAAAGGTATGAGAAAAAATCAAAAGAACAAATAGAAGCAGAAATGAAAGATTTCGAAAAAACTCCGATGGACACATTAAAGGCTTTGCAGGAGTTAAATAAAGAAGTACGTAATAATATAGATATGATTTATGCACCAACCTTTGTTGTCCAAGCACGCAATGATGAGATGATTAATACCGATAGTGCAAATATTATTCATGATGCGGTCGAATCTGATAAGAAAAAACTTAAATGGTATGAAGAATCAGGACACATTATCACACTAGACAAGGAAAGAGATCAATTGCATCAAGATGTGTACGCTTTTTTGGAAGAATTGGATTGGAACGAATGACCTCCAAATTCTTCCCCCTCAAGAGGTGCGTGGCAGCTTAGACTGTGATCTCCATATGAAAGGAGAACATTGAAATGAGTAAGTTAACAAAGGAAGACGTCCTTCACTATATGAAAACTGAGTCGGACAAGCCCTTATCCACGAAGGATTTAGAGGCTGTATTCAGTTTGGAGGATTCTCAGGATTACAAAGAGTTTATTAAAATACTCAATGAATTAGAAGAAAGTGGTGATCTCGTTCGTACGAGAACGAATCGCTACGGTTTACCTGAAAAAATGGATTTAATTCGCGGCGATGTCATTATGCATGCGAAAGGTTTTGCTTTTGTGAAAACAGAAGAAGGCATGGATGATGTGTATATTTCCGGTTCAGAAATGAACTCAGCAATGAATAAGGATAAAGTACTTGTAAGGTTGCAGCAAAAATCAAATGGCTCCCGTCCAGAAGGAACGATTATTCGTATTTTAGAACGAGGAGTTACACAAACAGTAGGTACGTATGTCGATGATAAACATTACGGCTTTGTCGTTTCCGATGACAAACGGATACCAAACGATATTTTCATCCCGAAAAATCAAGCTTTAGGGGCTGTAGATGGTCATAAAGTGCTCGTAGAAATCACGAAATACCCGGAAGATCGAAAGAGCGCAGAAGGACATGTTGTGAAGGTTCTTGGTCATAAAAATGATCCAGGAGTGGATATTCTATCGATCATTCATAAACATGGGTTACCCGGTGAATTCCCTCAGGAAGCCATTGATCATGCCGATAGAGTACCGGATGAGATAGATCCTAAAGATTTAGAGGGACGTCGTGACCTGCGCGATGAAACGATCGTTACCATTGATGGGGCAGATGCAAAAGACTTGGATGATGCTGTTCAAGTGAAAAAACTCGATAACGGAAACTATAAATTAGGCGTCCATATTGCTGATGTGACTCATTACGTGAAGGAAGGTTCGGCGATCGATAAAGAAGCCTATGAGAGAGCAACAAGCTGTTACTTAGTTGACCGTGTTATTCCAATGATTCCGCACCGGTTGTCCAATGGGATATGTTCCCTAAATCCTCAAGTAGACAGGTTGACTTTATCGTGTGAAATGGAGTTTTCACCAAAAGGCGAAGTCGTCCATCACGACATTTTTGAATCAGTCATTAAAACAAACGAACGAATGACTTATACAGATGTTCGTAAAATTCTATTAGAAGAAGATGAAGAAGTTTCAAAACGTTATGAGTCACTTATTCCATTTTTCAAGGGTATGGAAGAGTTAGCTGAAATTTTAAGAAATAAGCGTTTCAGTCGCGGTGCTATCGATTTTGATTTTAAAGAAGCAGGAGTCAAGGTTGATGAAGAAGGTACTGTAACGGATATTGTGATGCGTGAGCGAAGTGTAGCGGAACGTCTTATCGAAGAATTCATGCTTGCGGCGAACGAAACAATCGCGGAACATTTCCATTGGATGAAAGTACCTTTCGTCTATCGTATTCACGAAGATCCAGATGAGGAAAAACTAAACAAATTTTTGGAGTTCATCACAAACTTTGGTTATATGGTTAAAGGAACGTCGAATACGATTCACCCTCGAGCTTTACAAGAGTTACTTCAACAAGTAAAAGGGGAACCAGAAGAAGCTGTGATTAGTACAGTCATGCTTCGGTCCATGAAGCAAGCAAAATATGATCCAGAAAATATTGGTCATTTCGGTTTATCCGCGGATTTCTATACTCATTTTACGTCCCCAATCCGCCGTTATCCCGATTTGATTGTTCATCGATTAATTCGGACGTATTTGATCGAGAAGAAAACGGATGATAAGACGATCGAAAAGTGGAACGAGAAGCTTCCGGAAATTACGAAGCACTCCTCTGAAATGGAACGTCGTGCAGAAGATGCATCCAGAGAAACAGATGAGCTGAAGAAAGTCCAGTATATGGAAGACAAAATCGGACAAGAATACGAAGGAATTATCAGTGGTGTGACAAACTTCGGTTTGTTTGTTGAATTGCCAAACACGATTGAAGGCCTAGTACACGTCAGCTATTTGACGGATGACTATTACCATTACGATGAGAAACAATATGCCATGATCGGAGAGCGCACAGGTAATGTGTTCCGTATAGGTGATGAGATGGAAGTCCGCGTGACAAATGTGAATGTCGAAGAACGCATCATCGACTTTGAAGTTGTAGGCATGAAGAAGCGTAAAGAAAGAAGTAATGACCGTCCAAAAGTCATTGAAGGCGGTAACCGTAAAAAGCGTCGACTTGGTGGCTTAACTACGAGTGAAGAGAAAAAAACTGGCGACAAAACAAGCGGTCGTAAGAGAAAGAGAAAGAATAAAGCGTTCCACGAAGATGCACCAAAGGGTAAACGAAATAGAGGTAAGAAGAAAAAGAAGTAACATATAGGTGGCAAAGCTCATCATTGAGATGGGCTTTGATTATTTACAAAGACGGCTATGCCGTTTTTCTTATTCTCCTGATTGAAGCAACAGGGGAATTTTGGTATGATTAGTTCACGAGGTAGAGGGAAAGGATGCAGGAAATATGGCAGCAGAAGGACAACTCATCGCACAAAATAAGAAAGCCAGACACGATTTTCATATTGAAGAGACGTATGAGGCGGGAATGGTACTGACTGGCACGGAAATCAAATCGATTCGAAACAGACGTGCAAATTTAAAAGACTCCTTTGCTAGAGTTTCGCAAGGAGAAGTTTATCTTCATAATTTGCATATTAGTCCTTATGAGCAGGGGAATCGGTATAATCATGATCCTGTCCGGACGCGCAAGCTTTTGTTGCATCGTAAACAAATTAATACGCTAATTGGACTGAGCTATCAAAAAGGGTATACTCTCGTTCCGTTAAAAATTTATATTAAAAACGGTGTAGCAAAGGTGTTAATCGGACTAGGTAAAGGAAAGAAGAAATACGACAAGCGTGAAGACTTGAAACAGAAAGATGCGAAGCGTGAAATACAGCGGGCCTTCAAGGATAACCAGCTTGGAAGAGAATAGACAGGTTCCTTAGAGGTGGCGAAGCTTTCCAGTTGACCACACATACTCATGTGTTATAATAAGAATTGTTGTTAAGGAAAATAAATATAAGCGATTGTTCAAAGCATGTTTGGACATTTCCTATATATATCCTTGATGTTCTCACCTTACAGGGGGACGTTCTGGATTCGACAGGGATAGGTCGTGCTTAAGTGGCGAGTCGAGCTGGGTGTCCTCGTATAAAACGCCCATCGCCTACAGTTGGCAAACAAGATAACGATTTCGCTTTAGCAGCGGCGTAATAACCCTGTTAGCGGTTCCTCCCTTCATCACCCATGTGAAGGAATAGGGACTCACTCAAGTGGGATACGCCTGGCGCTCTCCACCTGAGGGCAATAGGAAGAGATGAATCAGGTTAGCCTCACAGAAGCCTGTTAGTTGGCTGAAATGACGGCGAATTGCTAATAAACTGACTACACTCGTAGATGCTTATGTTGCGTTATCTCTGGACGTGGGTTCGATTCCCACCGTCTCCACCAAATACATATTTGGTG
>NZ_JBIMEV010000044.1:0-37617 GCF_051262595.1 Salipaludibacillus sp. CF4.18 | reverse complement strand
GAGGATGGTTTTTGTCCGAGGAGTTTTATAAATTATCTAGAAAAAAAGGGACTGAAAAAAGTATCTCCCTTTTTTCAGTCCCTTTCAAAATATTTGCTATTTTGTTTGCTTTTCCGATTCTATTTCTTCAACAAGAACGGATAACTCTGTCCATCTGCTCATCGCTTCTTCCAGTTCTTTTTCGAGCTTTTTCTGGTTCTCCATAAAATCCCGAGCCTTATCAAAGTCGCTGCCCGTTTTTTCTATATCTTCAGCAATGCCTTCCAACTTTTGTTCTAAAGTTTCGATTCGGTCTTCAATCGTATCCCATTCTAATTGATCCTTGTAGGCCAGTTTCTTCGGTTTATCTTTGCTTGCTGTTGGTTCATCATTATTAATTTTTTCTTTTTTAATTGGTGAGGAATCTTCCTGTTTCTGTTTTTCAGAATCTAACCACTCACTATAGGAACCATAATAGCGTGATATTTTTCCATCTCCTTCAAATACAAGAAGCTTTTCAATCACTCTGTCAAGGAAATACCTATCATGGGATACTGTAATGACTACTCCCGGAAATTGATCTAAATAATCTTCTAGTACGGATAGCGTTTGTGTATCAAGATCGTTTGTAGGCTCATCCAGAAACAGTACATTCGGTTCTTCCATTAGTGTCTTTAATAAAAACAATCTGCGTCTTTCGCCACCAGACAATCGGCGAATATGAGTCCATTGCGCTGATCTTGAAAAGAGAAAGCGTTCCAGCATTTGCTCAGCAGTAATAACTTCTCCCTTGGATGTATGCACAACTTCAGCAGTTTCTTTAATATAATCTATCATGCGTAGATTCTCATCCATCTCCTCATGATTTTGTGTGTAATAACCAATTTTAACCGTTTCACCAATATCAAGAGTTCCTTCATCAGGGGTGATTCGTCCAGCCATCATGTTTAATAACGTCGTTTTACCGATCCCATTTGGTCCTATAATACCTAGACGTTCACCTGGAATAATTAAATAGTCTAATTTGTTAACCAGTGTTTTATCATCATATGATTTACTGATGTTTTCCAATTCAATCACTTTTTTCCCTAGTCTGTGGGATCCGATTGAAAAATCTACATTTTGCAGCTTCGCATTAGGTGTGTCATCCTGAAGAGTTTCTACCCTTTGTTTTCGTGCTTTTTGTTTTGTAGATCTAGCCTTCGCTCCCCGTCTTAACCAAGCCAACTCACGGCGCAGCAAATTTTGACGTTTTGTTTCTTTATTACCTTCATCTAGTTCACGTAATGACTTCTTCTCAAGAAACAACTCATAGTTACCATCATATTGGTAAAGTTCCCCATGATCTAATTCAAAAATTCGTTTTGTAACACGATTGAGAAAGTAGCGATCGTGAGTAATTAGGATAATGGCACCAGGATAGTTAGATAAAAAACCTTCTAGCCACTCTATTGTAATATTGTCAAGATGGTTGGTTGGCTCGTCCAATAACAGTAAGTCCACTGGTTGGATGAGAGCTTTAGCAATCGAAACCCTTTTTCTTTGGCCCCCGGAAAGCTCACTAACCTTTTTTGAATATTCAGGAACTCCCAGTTTCGTCAGTACCGTTTCGGCAATCGTATTAGCTTCCCAAGCACCTTCATCATCCATTTTTCCTTGAGCTTTAATGAGTCTATTTTGAGCCCCTTCATCATTAGGGTTCTTTTCTAAAAGAATTTGAGCCTCTTCATAAGCTCTCAGCGTTTTCATAACAGCTGAATTGCCATAATATACTTGATCCAAAACAGTTAGTTCTTCTTCTAAAATTGGCTCCTGAGGTAAATATTCCAGGAGAAAGTCATTAGAGTGGTCTAGCTTTCCACCTTCTTTACCTTCAATACCCGATAACACTTTTAATAGTGAGGACTTGCCCGTTCCATTCACACCTATTAGCCCGATTCTGTCTTTTTTTTCTATTGAAAAGGAGATGTCATTAAACAATGTTTTCTCCCCGTAAGTTTTACGTAAATCTGTTACCCTGAACATACTCATGAATTGATCATCCTTCTCTACTTACTCTTACCTCTCATTGTATCTGAAAAAAGGAATTCGCGATAGGTCCCCGCACAGTTCCTATGGTAAAATAATAGAAGCAGCGATGCTATGTGAAACTTTTTGCTTTTTTAAACGTAACTATTTATGAAAGGAATTCAATTAATTTAGTTAGAAAACAAGATAATTGGTTCATCATTGAACACAGTACAACGATTGATTATAAGGATGAGGTGAAGGTAATGACTCAAATGATTTTAGTAAGTGCGCTTTTAGCACTTTTATTTTTGCCGCTTGAACTCAGTTGGTGGCGAATGGCATTTTTCCGTAAATGGATTCCTGTCCGTTACATATTAGGTATTATATATGGAGTATCTTTATTTTACTTCGGATTGCTCGACCAAAGCTTAACTGCTATTATTGCCGCTTATTTACCTATCATAGGAATTGGATTAATTGTTGATAACACACTTATTTTTATGTTTAAAAAATCTTTCCGGAAGAAACAGGCAACCACCGGTGCTGCTATTGGATTAATAGTGCTCGTAGGTTTCTCTATATTCTGGCTGATACAACCTTTATTTTTAGCAGATGTAAAATTTGATCTTGCTGATGGAGAAGAAGTTACAGTCGAAGAAATGGATCCTGTAAATGAAGAAAATATTCCTATTGTGCCAAGAAGTTATGCCCAATACCGGTCTAATGTTTTAATGGGCCAATTAGAAAATCCGGCCTTTTATACTCTAGGGGAAACAAGGATTCAACGGGCGGATGAATCCCTCTATTGGATTACTCCGATTGAATATGATGGTATTTTCCGTTGGTATCGAAGTGACTTTGTTCCGGGTTACATTAGAGTGAGTGCAGAAAACCCTCGGGAAGAACCTGAACTTGTTTATACTGAAATGAATTATGTTCCGTCTGCGTATTTCCATGAAAATTTAGAGCGTCATGTTCGCACAGAATACCCAGAGATTGTTATGCATGACACGACATTTGAAATTGATGAAGAAGGCAACCCTTTTTACATTATTAGTTACGGGCATTTCACTGAATTTCGTCGTGTGGCAGAAGTCGACGGCGTCGTCACCATTAACCCTGCAAGTGGAGAAATGGAAAAATACGATGTTGAAAATACTCCTGCATGGATAAATAGAATTTACCCTCCTCACATTGCCGAAGAGAGAAACACATGGTTTGGTATTTACAAACAAGGCTTAATTAACCGCTTTTTTGGCAGAGAAGGGCTTACACAACCTACTGAATGGGGCGCTGATGATGCTGTGACCGGCGTTGTCAATGCGGACCTTCAGCTAAACTGGTTTACGGACCATATGCGTTTACAAAACGAAGGAGAAGAAGCCTCAAATTCCATGGTTGGTTTTACAATGTTTGATACAAGAACCGGAGATCTGAATTACTTTCGGGATGCTAGTGGAATGTTAAACGGTCGAACTGCAATGAACTTAGCTGAGCGTACATTCCGTCGTGATGACTATGTTCCAGGAACACCATCCTTGTACAATATATATGGTCAATATACATGGGTCGTTCCTCTAATGGATCGTAATTCTGTCTTTAGACAAGTGATGCTTGTCAGTGCACGTGATGAGAATGTATATGGTCACGGAGAAACAAAACGGGAGGCTTTTGGTGCCTATCAACTAGAACTCTCCAGAAATATAGACGAGGATATTGTGCCTGGTGAATTAACTGATATGGTTGAAATCACCTCAACAGTTGAACGAGTCTATCAATGGGACCGGGAAGATAATGTTACAATCAGGCTATTGTTAGAAGGGGAAGATCGAATTTTCACCGTTAACGCATCTTCATACCCTCGATCAGTATTCATTGAACCTGGTGATGAGATAACAATATCTTTCATGGATTCAGGGGAAGACATTCAAGTTATCGAAGAACTAGATTTTTAAATAGAATCCTTCGTTCCCAAGAAAATCGTCCGTTTAGAGCGAATTCGATTACTCTGTTCGAAGTAAAACTACAATCGTATTAATATTCAACACAACAACCAATAAAAAAGGATGGTACCGCATGAAACAATTTGCGGTACCATCCTTTTTTTAAGAGATAATTTATAAAATTAGCAGCTACCTTCACACCGCGCGTATCAAGGGAAACCCTCCCTTCTTTTCGAGTAGCACCTACACGCAATTCGAAGGTGCTACTCGTGGCGGTGGAAGCTGACGCTGTATTTAATAAAAGACGGCTATGCCGTTTTTCTTATAAAACTTTTATTTCGCAGAGATGAGTGATCTCGCCTTTTTGGTTGCTTCCACCATATTCTCTAGTGCTGCGATCGTTTGATCCTCTGTACGTGTCTTAAGACCACAATCCGGGTTGACCCAGAACGATTTCGCAGGTAAAACTTCCAATGCTTTTTCAATTACCTGAACCATATCGTTTATTTCTGGGATTCGCGGACTGTGAATATCATAAACACCTAGCCCGATTCCTTTTTCATATACATTCGTTTTAAATATTTGTATTAGTTCACCATGACTGCGGGATGTTTCAATAGAGATAACATCAGCGTCTAATGCATTTATTGAATCGATAATGTCGTGAAATTCACAATAACACATATGAGTATGTATTTGTGATGTTGGAAGAACGTGTGCTGTTGCTATACGGAATGATTCAACAGCCCAAGATAAGTATTCCTGTTGATCCTCCGCTTTTAGAGGAAGTCCTTCTCGCAATGCCGGTTCATCTACTTGAATCATTTCAATCCCTGCATTCTCTAACGCTTCAATTTCCTCTACAAGAGCTTTCGCTATTTGCCTGGTTACTTCCTTGTTTGAGATGTCATCTCTTACAAATGACCAGTTCAGGATCGTTACAGGACCTGTGAGCATTCCCTTTACCGGTTTCTTCGTTAATGTTTGTGCATATGCTGTTTCTTTCACAGTCATTGGTTGATCAAAGTTTACATTCCCGTAAATCACCGGAGGCTTCACACAACGAGACCCGTAGGATTGAACCCAGCCATTCTTAGTAACCGCGAATCCTTCAAGCTTTTCTCCAAAATACTCTACCATGTCATTTCTTTCAAATTCTCCATGTACAAAAACATCGAGACCAACCTTTTCTTGAATGTCTATCCACTTTTCAATCTTTTCGTTAATTAACGACTCGTATTTAAGGTCGTCTAGCTCCCCTTTACGCCACTTTGTTCTTGCTTGACGCATATCTTTCGTTTGGGGAAAGCTTCCAATAGTCGTAGTAGGTAAGAATGGCAGATTCCATTTTTTCTCTTGCAGACCTTTGCGTTTCTCAAAAGAGAGCTCTCTCTCTGTTTTAATACCTGCAAGTGTTTGCGCCTCAATATCTTTTCTGAAAGGAGATTGGTTGAATTCCTCTACTTGTTTTTGATGGTTTTGAAAGTCTTGTGAATATTCCTTGCTACCAGAACGGAAATGATCACCTAATAGTTTTAGCTCAACTAATTTTTCATCAGCAAAAGCAAGCCCGTCTTTGAGTTCTTTTGTTAATTTCACTTCCTGATTTAAGGATACTGGAACATGTAAAAGACTTGAAGAAGTTTGAATGAGTAATCTCTCACTGGATACTAAGCCTTTTAATTCTTCTAATAGTTGCACAGATTTCATTAAATCAGCTTTCCAAATATTTCGACCATCAATTAGGCCAACTCCAAGAATTTTATCGTTTGGAAAACCTAATTCCTTGATATATTGCAGGTTCTTCCCTTTGTCATGCTTGAAATCCAACCCAAGTCCTTTAACTGGAAGAGAGACAATCTCGCTATAATAATCGACGGAATCGAAATAAGTTTGAAGAAAGATATTAGCTTCTGGTACAGCCTTTGTAAGCTTTTTATATAATTCTTTGAATTGATTAATATCTTCTTGCGACAATGATGTCACTAATGATGGCTCATCTAATTGTATAAGTGAGGCACCTTCGTCATGTAATTCCTTGATAATTTGCTCATATAATGGCGTTAATTTATCAAGCAAAGTCGAAAATTCCTTAGGCTCATACCCTTTAGATAGTTTCAAGAATGTAAAGGGTCCTAATATAACAGGCTTCCCATCAATGCCTAATTCTTTCTTTGCTTCTTTATATGCTTTGAGTATTGTATTTTCTTTAACTTGTGGAGTCCATGAGGCTTCAAATTCAGGTACGATATAATGATAGTTTGTATCAAACCACTTCGTCATTTCACTTGCTTGTCCAGCTTCACTTCCCCTTGCCATCGAAAAAAATGTTTCAAGTGTATCATTTTGCTTTGATTTAAACCTGTCTGGGATAACTCCAAACATCATTGCTGTGTCTAGTACATGATCATAGTAACTGAAATCTCCCACCGGAATAAGATCAATTCCACTATCTAATTGTTTTTGCAAATGCGATAGTCTAATTTGCTTCATTTTTTCATTCAAAATCTCTTCAGTAATATCTCCTTGCCAATAGGATTCTAGTGCCCTCTTCCATTCTCTTTCTTGCCCTATTCGTGGATAACCTAGATTACTTGTTTGCAAAATTATTTTCCCCTCTCATTTTTAAAACTATTATCTTCGGTTTGAGTTACGATGACCTAAAGGATCTATTCCCTATCAAAACGAAAAAAAAGGATATTTTCGCCACCTCTAAAAGGGGCAAAAATATCCTTACGTATTTGTATGAGATACTAATGACACCTCCCTATTTCCCGTAGGTCGACAGTGTTGAGAACTAGGCAGGTCTCCTGACTTTTAAATCATCATGAATTTGGCCTTCCCGGAAATCAATTCCAGTGACATCATCAAATTCACTCATTAAATACAGTGGCGGGACCGTTCTGGATTTTCACCAGATTCCCTTTTAATTGTTTAATATTCAGTCTTTTTTTAATAAAACATGAGAAATTAAACAAACCTATTTCATCATTATGAAATTCCTTGAATCTTACTTCTTTTCAGACTATTTGTCAATAGCCGCACTATTGAATTATCAATACCAAGAATGAAAAAAGGCCTGCACCACTTGGATTTATTCCAATGATGCAGGCCTTTCAAAAAGTTTTTATTATCTGCTCTCTTTTTTATAAGCCAATGATTTAACTTTAGCAGCTGGTCTGCTGCTACTGCTTCCGCTATTTCGACCGCGATCACGATCTGTGCGTGGACGACTGTTCGGCTTTCTTGAACCGCCACCTCCGTCACGTCGTTTACCACCGCCGCCGTAGCTTCCGCCACCTCCGCCGCCACGTCGTTTAGAGTGGGCAGGAGCTTCGCTTGTAAGACGAACTGGTGTCTGACTTGGCTCTTTCGTCATCGTTTTCAAAGCTGCTGCGACAAGTGTCTCAGCATCATGCTCAGCCAATAAAGACTTAGCCGCTGCCATTAAATGTTCAAAATTACCTTTACGTAGAGACTCCTGTAAGTGATTCACAGAACGATCTTGACGACCAGCTAAAGCATCTTCATACGTAGGCATAGATTGACGCTTCATTGTTTTTTTAGTAACCTTCTCAATGATTTTAAGATGATCACGTTCTTTTGGCGTCACAAAGCTAAATGCGATACCACTTTTTCCTGCTCGGCCAGTTCGGCCAATTCGGTGAACGTAGCTTTCCGAATCTTGAGGAAGATCAAAGTTAAAGACGTGCGTAACATTATTTACATCTAGTCCACGAGCAGCAACATCTGTAGCTACGAGAATTTCGATTGTTCCACGTTTGAATTTACGAATAACTGCATCACGGCGTTCTTGCTTCATGTCTCCGTGTAAACCTTCAGCAGCGAATCCACGAATACCTAGTGATTCTGTTAATTCATCGACGCGACGTTTTGTTCTACCAAAAACAATCGCTAATTCTGGTGGATCAACGTCTAAAATATGACTTAGAGCATCAAATTTTTGCTTTTCCTGCACTTCAATATATCGTTGTTCAATATTTTCGACAGTCATTTCCTTTGATTTAATAGCAATAGTAACTGGGTTTGTCATAAACGAATTAATAACTGTTTTTAATCGCTTCGGCATTGTTGCAGAGAATAACATCGTCCGACGATCTTCTGGAACTTCTTTAAGGATCGTTTCAATATCTTCAATGAAACCCATGCTTAACATTTCATCTGCTTCATCCAATACTACTGTGTTCATATATTCAGGACGAATTGTTTTACGGCGCATATGATCCATAAAACGACCAGGAGTACCAACAATAATTTGTGGATTTTTTTTCAAACCTCGAATTTGTTTCGAAATTTCTTGCCCACCATAAATTGGCAAAGCTGTAACTCCTTTTTCTTTTCCTAACTTATTTAACTCTTCACAAACCTGCATAGCTAACTCACGTGTTGGAGCTAATACTAGACCTTGAGGATGACGAGCTTTCGGATCAACTGATTCTAACAAAGGAATACCAAATGCTACGGTCTTACCTGTACCAGTTTGAGCCTGTCCAATAACATCTCTACCATCTTTTGCAACAGGTATTACTTGTTCCTGAATTGGTGTTGCTTCCGTAAATCCCATTTTCTCGATCGCTTTTAATATTGGTTCCTCGATATTTAAATCTTTAAAAAGTGCCAAATTTATAATCTCCTTTTGGTTCATCTTTCCCGTAACGGCGCAAGGTAATTCTTAAAATTACTAAGCGCTATATCAATAATATTTAAAGAAAACAGCCCATTCCTTATAGATAAACGGAACAAGCTGCTTATGTTATCCTCGTTTTGAAGGGCTTCATCTTTATCTTATACGAAAAGGATGAATTTCATGTATTTTTTTATTGATTTTAAATCAACCTTTTAACTATATCATATTTTTACCAAACTGACCACTAATTTCTTCATTCTACGTTTTAGGTGCCAATGACTTAAGATCAAGCAGCTCTTCAATATCATCTTTGCCTAACGATGTAATCATTGTTTCGCCAGGTTGGATCACACGATCTAATAGATCACGTTTCTTCGCCTGTAGCTTGTGAATTTTTTCTTCGATTGTTCCTGTTGTAATCATTTTAGTCACTTGCACGACTCGTTTTTGTCCATATCGGTAAACGCGGTCTGCTGCCTGTTCTTCCACGGCAGGATTCCACCACGAATCAAACAAAATGACCGTGTCTCCTCCGGTTAAATTCAACCCTGTTCCACCTGCTTTTAAAGAGACGAGAAATAAGTCTTTTTCGCCATTATTAAATCTCTCGGCAAGTTCTACTCTGTCTTTTCCGGGAGTCGAACCATCTAAATAATGATAATCCCGTCCCGCTTCAAATAGGCGACTCTTAATAATCGAAAGCATTGTTGTGAACTGACTAAACAGCACCACTCGTCTTCCTGAGTTTCGTGCTTCTTCTAAATATTCCATTAATCGCTCTAATTTACCCGAACTTCCTTCATATTCTTTTAAAAACATACCTGGATGGCAGCAAATCTGTCTTAGTCTTGTTAATCCAGCAAGTATTTTCATACGATTTTCCTGTAATTTATTTTCTTGAATAGCTGAGCTTGCTTCTGCCTGTAAAAGCTGAAGTTGCCCTAAATACAATGCCTTCTGGTCTTTTGTTAAGTTTGTGTACTCTACGGACTCAATTTTCTCTGGAAGTTCTGTTAATACATCCTTTTTCATTCTTCTCATTACAAACGGTTTTATACGTTTTGCAATTCTAGCTTCCTCCATATTTTTATACATATGTCTATTTTTGAAAATTCCCGGTTGGACAACAGATAATATGGAGAACAACTCATCCAGCGAATTTTCGATTGGAGTACCACTCAATGCAAAACTTTTCGATGCTTTTATTGCCTTCACTGCTTTAGCTGTCAGTGTACCCTCGTTCTTTATATACTGTGCTTCATCTAAGACCATTGTTGTAAAAGACTGTTCCTCATAATCTTTGATGTCCCGACGAATTAACGGATAGGAAGTAATCCATACATCACAGTTTTTTGCCTGTTCAAGTACCTCTTTTCTTTCCGTTAACGATCCTGAGATAATTGCAGTGGTTAAGGTGGGAGCAAAACGTTCAATCTCTTTTTGCCAGTTATAGACAACACTTGATGGACAAATAACAAGAGCCGGTCCCGCATCATACTCTTCTTTCACAGCCTGCAAATAGGCAATCGTTTGAAGTGTTTTTCCCAATCCCATGTCATCCGCTAAAATTCCGCCAAATCCATAGTAGGACAGGGACATTAGCCATTGAAAACCACGTTTCTGATAGTCTCTGAGCACATCATCTAAATGAGCTGGTATTGGAAAGTCAATCTCCTCAGGATCGGTCAGTCGTTCAATAAGCTTTTTGAAAGCACGATCTCTCTTAACCAGCACTTCATTGGTCTCCGAGAGTTGAAAAGCACGATACATAGGAACTTGAGCACTTGCTGATGCATCCTTACTGGATATTTCAAGATCCTCCATCACTTGTTTCATTCCTTGAAACTCTTCACTTTGCAAATGAAGATATGCTCCTGAATCTAAACGGTAATATTTCTTATTATCTAAAAGACTTCTTAAAACCTCTGACATTTCTTCTTCAGAAATTCCTTCAATTTCAAACTCCACATCTAAATAATTGAATTTCTCATTCGTTTCTACTTTTACAGCGGGACGTTCTAGCGGCTGATAGACAACATTCCGTAAGTTTGACGTAGCATACAAGTGAAACAGCTCCGAGAGTTCCGGTATATCGTAAGAAACGAAGTGAAGAATTTCCTCTATGTCATCCAGATACAGTTCTGTACCATTGAATTTAAAAGGCACGTTTTCAATATACGACAATAAATAAAATTCTTTTTCAACGTCCCTGACAATCAGCTGATTTCCTTCCTTTTCGGTTTGTTTAAACGGAGAAAAAGTTACTTCTCCATACTGAAAAACCACTTCAGCTGTTGCCCTCTCTTCATTATAATCTACATATAACTTAGCAACCAATGGCGACATTTGAATGTTTTCCCGGATGGAATCGCTCAGGGAGACGTCACCTATTTCTCTTAGCCTAGGCAAAACAACCGAAGCAAACGTTTCTAATTGATTTTCTTCTACGAGCAATTCCGGCGTATCTTCGAGTACCATTTGAAAAAACAAAGAATCGAACGCTTCAAGCTGTGCCCCTTCTAAAGGGTAAAAAGTTCCTAATAAATATAAGAGCCCGTATCGTTTGCCAAAATATTGAGCATACATGGCTCCTTCCCATTTCATCCGATAAATACCTTGATTTGACGAATCCTCCACTACACTAAATTCTAGTGGTGGCTTCCCTGTACTGATTTCAAAATGATCGAGAGGACTAAATGCATCTTCAATGACTATTTTTCGTGGTTGTAACAACTGAAGCATCTCCATCACATATGAGGAGGGAATATGAAAACTCCGCTGCTGTTCCGCTGTTCTTCTCAAGTAAGAATAAGAGAAAGCAGGTTCATCCGATTTTTTCATATCTAAAATCATGCTCATTTTACGAAAGATTTCAATATCTTCTTCTTCAAAGAAATAGTCGGATGGATGATACGTAAATAGTTTTGAAAATTTCAGTGCTTCGTTCTCTTCAACTGCTTTTAACAAATCGGTAATGCTTTTTACGACGTACAATCGTTTAGGTCCAATTTTCAATTCTAATTCAATTGCTCCGGCTATTCTTTTGCTGAATGTGGATTCTAACTTAATCGTATATTCCACTTGCAATGCTTCCCGTTCATGAAATGTTTCCTGTTTTTTTACGTATAATTGTTCAAATGATTCAATGAGTTGCGAAGTTCTCTTTCTTTCTTCCGAAGTCACATTAAATTGGGAAACTTGAGCAGTTACGTCAGCATTTATTTCACTTAACATTGCTTGCCCCTTCTTGTCTTCAGAGATGGCAATAAGTGCTGCAACAACATGTTTACACGGTCCAGAGTATGCTTCATCTGCTGGACAAGAGCATTCCATCCGATTCAAATTCAAACTCGAATCAAATCCAATTTCAACTTTATAAAGCTCGTTCCCTGCTACTTCAGCTTCATACATAGACTTTTCCTTATTTATTGATAAATCCAAAACGTTATTTAATTGGAAGTATTTCTTTCCTTTATTGAAAGTTTGCGTATGTGCGGAAATATTGGATATATCTTCTATTGTCATTGTTTTCAGGTTCATTTTCCCCACCTGCTTTTCCATTTAATTGAAATCTAGGTCATAAAAATATCTAATCTTTTAATCTTACCAAAAAATTTGAAATAAATCTAAATTTTAATGATGAACAAATATATTATTCTTTATATTTTGGTTTTGTTATCACTGAATACAGGTTTAATTAGTACTTGGTATGTGGATTCGAGCCCTCTGTTCGAAAGCATACAACATTCTCTAAAATCAAGAGTTTCACCTAACCAAATGATCTTAGATATTAATGAAAATAAACAAAGATTACAGAATTAACATGAAATTAACTTAAACACTAAAGGAATGTAAAGTCTGGTTAATATGTTATCTGTAAAGTGAATCTTGTACATATAAAACGAAAGGAGCGTATTTATGTAGTTTTATGCCATGTAAATTAAGATTTTTTAGTGTATGTATGATTATATTTTCTTGTGCTTTTATTATTAAAGATTTATCTGCTCACGTAAGATCCTGCTTGAAATTTACCTGAATGCTAAAGCCTCTTCTTCCTGATGCCTATACTAGGATTACCAATCTTGCATATCTTCAATCATTGAAAGCAGGGGTAGTTTTCTGTAACTAGCAATCGTAAAACCTACACTATAAAAACTTAATATTTTGAATTAACTGAATAAATATTGACAGGTTACCTTGCAACATTGCTTTATAGTTTGATTACTACGTATATGATAATCCCTAAATCTATTAAAATATGAGGAGGTAACAATGAGAAATCTATCAAAAAATAAGTTTTTTACTAGTTTCCTAATTGCTATTATATTGATGGCAAACTTATCCAGTGTGTTTGCTCCTATGGCGAATGCAGCAGAAAATGAGGAACCATTAACAGTCGCTGAGGTGCTTGAATTAGAAGTTGGAACGGATGTCACTGTAAAAGGGTACATAGTTGATGCATTTAATGGTAACTATGCTCTTAAGTTATCTGATTCATTGGAAGACACATCTTCTTCTATCAATGTAAAATTAGAATCCGATCAAAGAGATACATTCAATCCACAGCTTAATCTTAATGCTCTAGATAAAGAAGTTATTATTACTGCTAAGATTGGACATTACTTTTCAGTTAAAGCTATAACCGGGGTTTCAAACATTGAATTTGTTGATCCCTCCGTGCCGACTGGACCCGAGGAACCTGAAGAACCTAACGAGTCGATCAGTATTGACGAAGCACGTGATTTAGCTGATGGCCAATTGGCAATGGTGGAAGGAATAGTTCTTGCTAGTCCTTCCACCATTGGAAATGGTCAATATTCTACCTATATTCAGGATGATACAGGCGGAATTAACCTGTTTTCTTATGAACAAGGAGAATTGCCGTCTCTGGAAAAGGGAGACAAAGTAAAAGTATCTGGAGAACTAGAAACATATAACGGATTAAAAGAAATTATACCCAGTGCGGTAGAAGTAATTGAACAAGATCAACCTTTACCCGAGCCAAAACCTATTACATTAGCAGAAATGACTGATGGTTCGTTCGCAGAACAATATGAGGGACAGTTAGTTAACGTCACTGGATACGTGAATAATATTCCTGAAAGTCCAGCTGGTGGCGGCTATAATATTTCCCTAGTTGATGGAGACTTTAACGGGACAACATTACGCATCATGGATGGTTCACTTCCAATTTCAGAGATCGAAGCAGGAAATTGGTATGATGTGACAGCGATTATGAGTCAATACAATTCCTATCAATTAATTCCAACTGGAGCAAGTGACATTTCGCTTGCCGATGAGCAACCAGAACCTCCAACTGCTTCTGGTGAATATACTTCAACAGTTATGTATGTAACCGATGGCGATACTATCCGCTTAAACACTCCAGTACTGGGAGCTGATCGTGTTCGATTTGTAAATATTGATACTCCCGAAACAGGGATGGGTTCAGCAAATGGGGCTCATGGAGATAATCAAAATAAACATGGGGTGTATGCTACCGATTACTTAAAGGGGCTATTGCAAGAAGGCGATGAAGTTACCCTGAAAGTCGGTGAAGAACCAACGGACGCATATGGTCGTTTGCTTGCTCAAGTCATTAATAAAGATGGTATTAACACGAACTTAGAAATGGTAAAAGAAGGTTATGCATCTTCATACTTTATTTGGCCAGTTGGTGATGAAGAAGAATATGAACAATTCCAATCAGCTACAAGAGAAGCAAAAAATACTGAAAAAGGAATTTGGAATCCAGAAGACCCACTAATTGAACAACCATTTGAATATCGCGCAATTTTGGAAGGTGGAGATTTCCACAGATATGTTGGTCACTCCGATACAAAAGAATATGTAGAACCTCTGGAATGGAATCTAGTACCAGTGGATAAGCGCATTTTCTTCGCTAGTGAAGAAGAAGCCGAAACTCAAGGATATGTTCCGGCAGAAGCTGATGGAACATATCCTGAAGTACCATCCGAAGATCTTTTAGAAGTGCAATTACTAAGCATGAACGATCTTCATGGAAAGATTGATCAAGAATATGAGCTTGATCTTGATGGTGACGGCGTGATGGATGGAACATTTGGAAGAATGGACTATGTGTCATCATTTATAAAAAACAGGAAGCTGGAAAATGAAAATACTCTTGTCGTTCATGCTGGCGATATGATTGGTGGAAGCTCCCCAGTATCAGGACTTTATCAAGATGAACCGACGGTAGAAATTATGGAAGAAATCGGTTTTGACATTGGTACAGTAGGCAATCATGAGTTTGACGAAGGTACAGACGAACTAATTCGCATGGTAAATGGCGGTGATCATCCCGAAGGATTAGGAACAGAAGGTTATGATGGGATGAACTTTGATAACCTTTGTGCAAACTGTGTCTATAAAGATTCAGGCGAAACCATTTTAGATCCCTACACAGTAAAAGAAGTAGATGGCGAAAAAATTGGATTTATCGGAGTTAATACGCAGGCATCAGCCAATATGGTAATGCCAGCTGGAATTGAAGATATTGAATTTACCGATGAGGCTACAGCTGTCAATGAGGCAGTTGTTGAGTTGCAAGCTGACGGTGTAGAGGCCATAGTCGTATTAGCACATATGCCAGCCGATCAAAATGGTGATTCTGCTACCGGAGATTCTGCAAATCTAGCAAATGAAGTTGATGATGCAGTTGATATTATCTATGCGGCTCACAATCACCAAGTTGTTGATGCAGTAGTTGATAATAAACTTATTGTACAAGCATCAGAGTACGGAAAAGCTTTTGCTGACGTTGATATCGAGATTGATCGCGAAACAGGTGATATTGTTAGTAAAGAAGCAGAAATTGTATTTGTAGATCAAAGTATCATCGATCCAGATCCTGAAGTAACAGCTATATTAGAAAAGTACGAGGATCTCATTTCAGATAAAATGAATGAAGTGCTGGGTTATAACGCCAATACGATGACAGGCAGTTATACGGGTGATGGTGACCACGGTTTAGGAAACTTAATTGCAGATGCCATGTTATATTCGATGGACAGCGACTTTGCAATGATGAATGGCGGAGGAATTAGAGACGAGTTACTAGCAGGTGAAGTGACATGGGGCGATTTATACAACATCATGCCTTTTGGAAATACTTTAATGGAGTTTGAAGTAACAGGCGCCGATTTATATGTCATTCTAAATGAACAACTATCAGCTCAATACGGGCCAGATTATAGTATTAGCGGAATGAAATATACTTGGGATTCTGCAACAAACGAAGTGATCGATATCATGTTTATGGATGGTTCGCTGATTGATGAAAATACAACATATACATTAACAGTCAATAATTATATGGGTACGTCGGAAGGTCCAATAAAAGATCTTGGTCAGAATGAAATAATGGGACCAGTAGACTTAGATTCTTTTGTTGATTATGTGAAAAGTCTGGAAACTACAGAAGCAAATCCAATTGATTATACTTCAGAAGGACGTATTGTCGAGGTAGAAGACGGCTCAGGTGGGAATGATTCTCTAGGTGAAGTAACCATTGAAGAAGCACGTGTAGCAAGTGCCGGTACGGAAGTTACCGTCGAAGGTGTTGTTACGACCACTCCAGGCGCATGGGGTAGTAACGGTTTTTATATGCAAGATGAGACAGGCGGCACATATGTTTTTGGTGATGACAGTGTATCTGTCGGGGATACGGTGAAGCTTACAGCAAAAACGGCAAGTTATAATGGTGAATTTCAATTAACAAGTGTCTCAGATTTGGAGATTACAGGTAGTGCAGCTGTTCCAGAAGCACTCGAAGTATCCCCAATTGGAATTAATGATACGAATCAAGGACAATTAGTATCATTAAAAGGAGTGACAATTTCTGAATTGGAAGAAGTAAATAGTTACGGCACATTTGAATTTATAGCATCGAAAGACGACGAGAGTGTGATCATACGAGTCGACAACAGAACAGGTCTAGTATTCTCTGACTTTGTATTTTCAGATGGAGACAGTGTTGATATTATCGGTATTGCTAGTGAGTTCAACGGTGTCTATCAACTAAAACCAACAACAACGGAAGATATTATCGAACATGTAGAAGATACAGAACCAACCAAACCAGGAAAGCCTGGTAATAAACCAGATAAACCCGGTAAGCCTGATAAACCTGGTAAACCTGATAAAAAAGGAAAACCGGATTTCGTAAAAGAAAAGCAAAAAGCAAAAAAGAAGAATAAAAATAAATAGAGACGAAATTGTTGAGTTTACGAGATTTTCTCGTAAACTCTTTTTTAAAATCAGGTAGACCTGCACAGCACTGTCCAAGATAACTTAAACGAATAAAAAGGATGTCACAAGGCATTATCGCCAGATGACACCCCCTTATTCGTGGATTCCTTTTAAACCAACTCACCTTGTGATATTGTCTTTTCTTCCATTTTCAATCCTAGCTTATCACCAATTTGCTGAAGTCTTTCTTGCTCCCCTTTTGTCACAATCGACACGACTGTGCCTGACTTGCCAGCTCGTCCAGTTCGTCCAGACCGATGGACATACTGATGAATATCATTCGCCAAATCAAGCTGGATAACATGTGTTATGTCATCGATATCCAGTCCACGCGAGGCAACATCAGTTGCCATGAGAAGAGGTATTTCTTGACTTCGGAACGCTTTAATGGCCTTTTCCCGTTCTTGTTTCGTCGTTTCCCCATGAAGGATCCCGACATTCGCCCCACGGAATTCAAGGCGACCGGCAAATGTTTCAAGTTCATGGACATCATTGGAAAAAGCCAATCCATATAACCCTTCTAAATGGACTAATTTTCTTAATAGTTTTGATTTTTCTCTTCTTTCACTAACGATGTAATAATGATTCACTCTTTCTAGATGATCTTTGTCCATATTGATTCTAATGACTCGAGGAGAGAGAATTCGATCCTTAGCCATGTCTTCTATTTTTTTAGGTATAGTAGCCGAACATATAATTCGCTGACAATCTTTCATGACACCCTTTAATAGACCATCTGTTTCGTTAATATGCTCTTTTGCAAAAAGCTGATCTGCCTCATCAAAAATAAGCGTGTGCACTTCATGTAGTTTCACTTTTTTTGCTTTTAGAAGTTCAATGATCCTACCAGGTGTAGCTACTAAAATATGTGGTTTTTGCTTTAATTTTTCTAACTGTCGTTTTACATTCGCTCCACCAATCAAAGCCGCAGATAGAATATTACTTCCTTCCGACCAAATATTTACTTGGTCCACAATTTGCATCACTAATTCTCTGGAAGAAGCAATAATAACCACCTGAGCTTGTTTTAGTTCAGGATCTACCTTTGTTAAACTCGGTAAGAGGTAAGCCAATGTTTTGCCGGAACCTGTAGGGGCTTCTGCAATAATATTCTTTCCTTCTTTGGCAGGTTCGATCATTTCTGCCTGAATTTTAGTAAAATCTGTAAAGCCTGATTTCTCCCACGCCTCTTGTAAATAGGGTGGGAAAGTCTGTATGATAGAATTTGGATTGTTCATTAATATCTCCTTTTTACTTATCTTTGAATTTGGCTCTGCTAGCGAGTGGTTTTATGATTTCGTTTTTGCTAAGAAAAATGGCATAGCCGTCTTCTTTATAAATTCTTATCTTTTATAAAATAGATGAACTATCTAGTCCGAATTAAACGATGTCAGTCACTCGAATCGCTATCAAAATTAGTTTATAGCTTGAGTTTAACTCACTTTGTACCAAGAAACCAAATTTTTTATAGAGGTGTTAGCTAACTATGAGTATTTTAACCGTAAATAACCTAAGCCACGGCTTTGGTGACCGTGCAATTTTTAACGATGTTTCCTTCCGTCTGCTAAAAGGCGAGCATATTGGATTAATTGGTGCAAATGGCGAAGGAAAGTCTACGTTCATGAATATTATTACCCGACAGCTGGATCCTGATGAAGGAAAAGTGCAATGGGCTAAAAATGTTAGAATCGGTTTTCTGGATCAACATACTGTGCTGGAAAAAGGGTTAACAATGCGTGATGTGTTGAAAAGTGCTTTTCAGTACTTATACGACATGGAAGCTGAAATGAATGGTATGTATGAAAAGATGGGTGAAGTAACTCCTGAAGAGATGGATACTCTTCTTGAAGATGTAGGAATTCTGCAGGATGTTCTTACAAACAATGATTTTTATGTGATCGATGCAAAAGTCGAAGAAATCGCTCGTGGTCTCGGTTTAGATGAAGTCGGACTTGAAAAAGATGTGAACGATTTAAGTGGAGGTCAACGCACGAAAATATTGTTGGCAAAATTGTTATTGGAAAAACCTGATATTTTGTTACTGGATGAGCCCACTAACTTCTTGGACGAGCAACATATCGAATGGCTGAAACGTTATTTAAATGACTATGAAAATGCATTTATTCTCATTTCACACGATATTCCGTTTCTAAATTCTGTTATCAACCTTGTTTACCACATGGATAACCAAAAACTTGATCGTTATGCGGGAGATTACGACCACTTCCAGCATGTCTATGGTGTGAAAAAACAACAGCTTGAGTCAGCATTTAAAAAGCAGCAAAAAGAAGTCGCCGATTTAAAAGACTTTGTTGCCCGTAATAAGGCCAGAGTATCAACACGGAACATGGCAATGTCCCGTCAAAAGAAGCTCGACAAAATGGATATGATTGAATTGGATCAAGAAAAACCGAAGCCGGAATTTAACTTCAAATTAGCTCGTACGTCTAGCAAGCTGATATTTGAAGCCAATGATCTCGTTATAGGATATGATGAGCCGTTATCAAAGCCTTTGAATCTTCGTATGGAAAAAGGCCAAAAGCTGGCGCTCGTCGGTGCAAATGGAATTGGAAAAACAACGTTGCTTAAGAGTTTACTAGGTGAAATTCAACCTTTGGAAGGCTCCGTAAAACGAGGAGAAAACCAGTTTCTCGGCTATTTCGAACAAGAGGTGAAAGGTAAAAATACGAACTCTTGTATCGAAGAGATCTGGGAAGAATTCCCTCACTTTTCTCAATATGAAGCACGTGCAGCTCTTGCTAAATGCGGATTAATGCAAAAACATATTGAAAGTAAAGTATCCGTACTAAGTGGTGGAGAAAAAGCTAAAGTTCGTATGTGTAAACTTATAAATAATGAAACAAATGTCTTGGTTCTGGATGAACCTACAAACCACCTGGATGTCGATGCAAAAGCTGAATTAAAACGCGCATTACAGGAATACAAAGGCAGTATTCTTCTAATCAGTCACGAACCCGAGTTTTATCAGGATGTAGTGACAGACGTATGGAACGGTGAATCTTGGACAACAAAAGTATTCTAGGAAGAACGCAGAGCGGTAGCTTGACGGAAACGAGATAACATTCATAGAAAATAACAACGCCAACTAAAAAGATGTCTCAAAAGTCCTTTATGACCTTTTGAGACATCTTTTTTTTACTCTGGTCGTTCCAGTTCAAATATTTTCCCTAGTTTTGCATATTGTTTTCCCCCGAGTCTTGCAACCGGCTTTAATTTCTTCGTATCCACTACCCCATCTTTTATCAAGTCATCATCTACATGGTACTTGACTATTTTCCCAATGATGACATCAGTAGCAGATTCGCCTTCCTCAAACACGAGGTGTTTTTCTAATTTACACTCAAAACGTACTTTCGTCTCTTTGATTGACGGTACACCAACGACATCGCTCACGGTGGGAGAAAGTTTTATCTTATCTACTTCACTTTCATCTGGTGGTAAATTCATGGCTGACTGATTCACCGCTTCGATAATATCTTCATCTGTCACATGAACGACAAACTCTCCAACTTGAAGGATATTGCGCGCTGTATCCTTTTGCTGTCCTTTTTTTCTGCCAATCGATACAGATAACAAAGGTGGTTCAGCAGATATCACATTAAAATAGCTAAACGGTGCCGCATTCAAGACTCCCGCTTCTGATATTGTTGTAATAAACGCAATCGGCCTAGGCGCGACAGCAGATGTGAGTAACTGGTAATTTTGTTTTTTTGATAATTCTGTTGGAATAAATCCCTTCATCATTATCTTTACTCTCCCTTCACGTGACTATCGTACCAACCTTTTGCCTGATCAATTTCATCACGAGTAAGCTGATGGCCTTGATGTGCCCAAAATAGCTCAACTGCTGCTCCTGCACTTTCTAAATGCTTACTTAATTCTTCTGTTTCTTGCGGTGGACAAATAGGGTCATTCGAACCTGCCCCAATGAAAACTGGAATGCCTTTCATGTTTGGCAAATCAAGTCCTCTTCTCGGCACCATCGGATGCAAAAGAACGCCCCCTTTAAAAGGATTATCATAATGGTATAAAAGACTTGCAGCTATATTTGCCCCATTAGAATAACCAACCGCTATGAGATTCTCACGATCAAAACTATAGTCAGTCGCAGCTTGATCAATAAATTCATTCAATTCGCCTGTGCGGAAAATTAAATCTTCTTCATCGAATACACCCTCCGCTAACCTACGGAAAAACCTGTTCATTCCATTCTCATCAACATTTCCTCTCACTCCCAGAACCGACGCATCAGGGTCAATCATTTCTGCAATTGGTAATAAATCCTCTTCATTACCTCCCGTACCGTGAAGTAATAATAACGTTTTTTCATAACCTTCTTTACCCTTTTTAAAAATATGTTTCATGGTTTAACGTCTCCTTTTTTAAAAATTGGCTAGGTTTATTAATGCTGAATGAGAAGTAAGTGAAGCGAACCTCCTCCGAAACTACCGCACACAATTAAAACATAGCCTTTCCTTTAATAATTATCTCAGTCTCATGTTAGTCTTAAACAAGCACTATCAAAAAGTAAGTATGTTTAGTATATCCCCTTTTTCAGATAGATTCAAAACATAAGATTTTATTAAAACAGCAAAGAAACAAATCCAATACACTATTAACAGCTAATTGATTTTTAACGTTCCCCTTGCATCTGCTTTTCTCGTTCTTCCTCTCGTTTTCTACCTGCTACGTTTGTAGGTGCTACCGCCGTAGCACCTACCGATAATCGACTTCTTCAATCTTCTTCTTTCTCGCTCTTCCTCTCGTTTTCTACCTGCTACATTTGTAGGTGCTACCGCCCCTTTTTTCATATTAAATTTCATTCCCTCTAGTTTTTCCCCTCCCCTTTCATGTAAACTAATAGAGTATGTATAGATTCAACTAGAGAAGCACCGGAACTAAAATTCGGTTTCGATGCTTAAACTATTATTAAATTCTTCAACTATGAACGTAAGTTTTGGAGGCAATCATGCTATTAGAAGCTGAACAACTATTAAAAAAACATTATGGCTATGACGAGTTTCGTAAAGGTCAAAAAGAGATCCTCGGAAAAGTTTTTTCTCATAAAAATACGATGGGAGTTATGCCTACGGGCGGTGGAAAGTCAATTTGCTATCAAATTCCTTCCCTGGTTTTTGACGGGGTCACTCTAGTTATATCTCCACTTATCTCTCTCATGAAAGACCAAGTGGACGAATTACACGAAGCGGGCATAGACGCAACATTCATCAACAGCTCACTTGGTTATGAAGAAGTTCGCGAAAGAATTCAAGGTATTCAACAAGGCACATACCCCCTCGTTTATGTTGCTCCTGAACGTTTAGAATCTGCTAGTTTTTCACACCTGCTTCAATCGTTACCAATAGCGTTAGTTGCTGTTGATGAAGCTCACTGTTTATCTCAATGGGGACATGATTTCCGTCCAAGTTACTTGAGAATTCCTGAACTCATTGAACAAATAGCTAGCTCACCAGCTGTGTTAGCACTTACGGCAACAGCTACTCCTGAAGTTACAAAAGATATATGTAAGTCCCTATCGATTCATTCGGACGATGTCGTCCAAACGGGTTTTGCGCGGAAAAATCTGTCTTTTCATGTAATGAAGGGGGTAGACCGGGATGTGTATATTAAAGACTATTTAAAACGGAATCCCAGCCATTCTGGAATCATATATGCCGCAACTCGTAAAGAAGTCGAGCGTCTCCATGACAGGCTCCATCAACAAGGAGTCGCTGTCGGAAAGTACCACGGTGGTTTGTCAACGGATGATCGACGCCGTATGCAAGAAGAGTTTGTTTATGATCAAACTCAGGTGATGGTTGCGACGAATGCATTCGGGATGGGGATTAATAAATCGAATGTTCGTTTCGTCATTCACGCTCAAATGCCCCGAAATATTGAAAGCTATTATCAAGAAGCTGGACGTGCCGGACGCGATGGTGAAGATAGTGCGTGCATTCTATTATTTAGCGCTCAAGATATTCGGATCCAGCAATTTCTTATAGATCAGTCAAGTATGGAAGACGACAGAAAAGCAAATGAGTACGCTAAACTCCAGGCAATGGTTAATTTTTGCCATACAGAAAATTGTCTGCAAGCATACATCCTTGCCTATTTTAAAGATACGAATATAAAACCATGTGGAAGATGTTCGGAGTGTGTCGATGATCGGGAAACTGTAGATGTTACCAAAGAAGCACAAATGGTTTTCTCCTGCATTAAACGGATGGGAGAACGTTTCGGTAAAACAATGGTAGCCCAAGTTCTCGTAGGTTCTGCAAACCAAAAGGTAAAAGATTTCTCGTTTCAAAAACTTACTACTTATGGACTTTTGAAGAACCGAACTCAAAAAGATGTTAGTCAATTTATCGACTATCTTGTTGCATCACAATATTTAGCTTTAACAAGTGGTAATTTTCCTGTCCTGCAACTAACTGAAAATGTGGTACCGGTTTTAAAAGGAGAAGTAAATGTCGTTAAAAAACAAGCGATACAACCAAAACAAATTCAAAAAAGTGATCCACTATTTGAAAAACTAAGGGAGTTACGCCGCCAATTAGCAAAAACGCATGAGGTTGCACCTTATATGGTATTTTCTGATCAGACATTAAATGAACTTTGTTCTAAACTCCCGGAAACGGAAGCAGAAATGCTTGAAGTTAAAGGGGTCGGTCAAACCAAATTGGATACGTACGGAAAACCATTTTTAACAACAATTTCAGTGTATCTAAAAGAAAGTCCTAAGCAGCAAGCTGTACAACAGACTAAAAAAGCCGATGGAATTGGTCTAGAAAAAGACGAGACTCCTAGTTTTATAAAAACTTATGAGTTGTATAAAGAAGGACGCACACTCGAAGAAATAGAACAGCTTCGTGCTATTAAGAAAACTACTGTTCAAAGTCACCTTTTACAAGCAGCTGATGAGGATTACGACGTCAATTTTGATTCATTAATAGACGTTGCACAGCTTCCCTTAATAGAAGAGGTTGTCGATAGAATCGGCTTAGAGGATGGGTTAAAACCTTTAAAGGATGCTTTGCCTGAGGAAGTAGACTACTTCACGATCAAAGCATTTGTTAATGACTATCTAGCTAGAAAATAAACATAAATACGCACTAGAAACTAGCATAGGAAAATCTTCGGCCTAGAGCGGATTCGAGCCCTCTGTTCAAAATAATAATCTCTAAAAAATAAAAAAAGGACCGAGGTCTCGGTCCTTTTTTCAGAAGATAAGAATGTATAAGTTGACAACTATCTTTACGCCACGCGTGTCAAGGGAAACCCACCCTTCATTTCGAGTAGCACCTACACGCAGTTACGTAGGTGCTACTCGGGGTGGCGAAAGATCACGCTGTATTTAACAAAAGACGGCTATGCCGTTTTTCTTATGCAATCTTCTAAACTGTCTTCTTCACAATATTTTGTTCCATATCGTCTATTTGTACGGTTAAAGAGCTGACTAAGTTATTCAACGAGAGCGTAATCTGATTAAATTCATCAAATGTCGCTAGTTGTTGTTCAGAGGAAGCAGATATATTTACTGAGCTAGCTTTGTGTTTTTCAATGATATTCGTCATTTCACTTACTGCATTCAGAACCTCGGACATATTTTTTCCTATCTCATTTGTAAGATAATGAAAATCCTTCGTTTCATCGTTACCTTGCTCGATTTCGCTGATAATTTGATCTAACACCACAGCGGTGTCCCGAATCTGACTTGATCCCATCGTTACCTCTGACTTATTTATCTTCATTACTTCACTCATGTCTTTCGTGTCCTGTGTTAAATTAACCAAGACAGAGTTTATTTTACCTGCGTAACTACTCGATTGATCTGCTAGCTTCCTTACTTCTTCTGCAACAACGGCAAACCCTTTCCCTGCTTCTCCAGCACGAGCTGCTTCAATCGCTGCATTTAGAGCAAGCAAGTTTGTCTGGTCAGCTATTTCGGAAATTAACGCTAACGTTTGTTTAATCGTGGTCGTCCTTTCATTTAATCGACTCGCTACTAGTTCCATCTTATCAACTGCGTCCGCCATTTGAGACATTCTTTTTTCTGTTTCAACCATACTATTTTTACCTTGCATTGCTTTTGACACAGCTTGATTAGATGTTTCGGCTGATCGTTGAGCCTGTGATGTCATTTTATCAACACTGGCTGACATTTTCTCTATTAGTTCGGTGCTTCTTTTCGATTCGTTTAGCTGAACATTTGCTCCATCAACCATTTCAATGATCGAGTGTGTAATTTCATTCGTGGCGACCGTTGACTCAGATGCCCCAGTTTCCAAACTTGAAACACTTGTTTTTAATTCAGAAGTAGTCTTAGAAATGTGGCCCATTAAATTATTTATCCATGTAATTTGCTGCGTTTCGTTTTCGAGAACAGTAGCATCAAATCGTTGTCTGGCCATGATTTGAATAACGATAACTGCACTAGTAAAAAGTAAAAATACGGCATGAATCATCAATAATGTGAAAGGATAATCCCCTGTTCCACATAAAAGTTCCGGAATCGTAAAGTAGCCTACGAGATGTTGAAAAGTAAAAATGAATTGTACTTATTACAACAAGTCGAACACTTTCAAAATAGGCTAGGCTTGCTAATACCATAAAAATCGAAAAATGATACTCCACCATTCCATCTCCGCCAGCTATAATTGAGATACTTCCGAAAGTTAATGCTAGCATAATAAGGACTGGGATAAACTGATGCGCTTTATTTTTCCAGTACAAAAAACTAGCTGCTGCTAATAATAGAATTGGTATGATGAGAATTAGGTTAAGAAGAGGTGTCAAGCTCGCCGGCTGACTGGCAGCTGTTTGTGAAAGTAACAAATACATATCAAGCCAACCAATTCCGCAATGCATGTAATGAATAAAGACCGATAATAAAACAACAACAACTGAAAAAACCAACATAATGACATTCTTTTTCTCTTGCAAATCATTCACTCCTACCTCAAATTTACTAAAACTTTTGACTTAGTATTTAATACCCAGTATCTATAAACTATTTTTCGACATTTATTTTATTATACTTGTACTAAGGTAATACAAATAAAAAAAGTGTGTAAAAAGGCCCTTGTTTAGCCTTTCAACACACTTTTTATAATTCGCACAGATTATAGCAATAGATACAGCCTTCAAAACGAAACCTATTCTATCTCTTCGTTTACCTTAAACGCAATATGCGTTCCTTTCACTGCATCGAAGTAACCTAAATCGGTAAGCTTTAATGCAGGAATAACAGGTAAACACATGAAAGACAATGCCGAAAATGGATTAAAATCTCCGTTGAACCCTAGTTCAGTAAGGGACTTATCCAATTTTTTTAATTCACTATAGGTTTTCTCTCCCGTTCCAGATGACATTAGTCCAGCTATGTTTAAGGTAATACTTGCTAAAACTTCTCCATCCTTCACAAGAACTATACCACCGTTGATTCTCTCTATTTCTTGAATAGCAACAAGCATGTCTTCATCATTCAAACCTGCTGTGACCAAATTATGAGAATCATGGGCAACTGTTAAAGCAATAGCGCCTTTTGTAAAACCTAGTCCTTGAATGATACCAAGCCCGACATTCCCGGTGTTATGGTGACGCTCAATCACTGCCATTTTCAAAAGGTCAACGTCTCCTTCTGGCTGGAATTCACCTTTTATAACAGATGGTTCCACGGTAATTTTTTCGGTAACGAGACTGTTAGGTTTCAATTTAATCGCGTAGGATTTTTCACCTTTTTCCATCTTCATAGACAGCATTTCTTTCGTGAAACAGGTGAGATTCACAGAGCTCATCAATGCAGAAGGAGGGGCTTTAATTAATGCTGCTTCAGAAAGCATTTCCCCTTCCTTAGCAACGAGTTTTCCATTTTTATACACCTCTTCAACTTGAAATTCCTCCAAGTTTTTAATAAACAAAAGGTCTGCTTGATAACCGGGTGCAACTGCTCCTTTCGTTTTCAGACCATAACATTCAGAAGCGTTTAATGTCGCCATTTGAATCGCCAGAATTGGATCTAGCCCTTGACTGACAGCAAGCCTGACATTATCATCAATGCTTCCATTTTCTTTAAGTTCATCTAAATGCTTATCGTCTGTGCAGAACAGAAATCTTCGGGCATTTCCAGCATTGACTAGTGGAATGAGTGATCGTAAATCTTTTGCTCCAGAACCTTCTCGTATAATGACATAGAGCCCCTTACGTAATCTTTCTTTCGCTTCTTCCATTTGCGTACTTTCATGGTCCGTTGTGATGCCTGCCGAACCATATACATTCATTGAATGAGCATCTAGTCCTGCGCCATGACCATCAATGACCCGATGTCTCGTTCGTGCATCTGTTAGCTTCTGTATCATTCCCGGTTCTGCATTAGAAACAGACGGGTAATCCATGACCTCTGCTAAACCAATCACTCTTGGATGCTCATAAAAAGGTGCTAAATCTTCTGCGGAAAGCTCTGCTCCGGAATTTTCGAAAGGAGTGGCTGGTACACACGAAGGTAACATAAACAACGTGTCCAATATACTTCCTTCTGAATCATCTAACATGAATTGTATTCCTTCTACTCCTGCTACATTAGCAATTTCATGAGGATCAGTTACTACGGTTGTTACGCCATGGGGAACGACTACATGGGCGAAGTGACTGGGTGGGACCATGGATGATTCGATATGGACGTGACCATCAATCAATCCTGGCACGATGTATTTCCCTTTAGCATCCACTGTCTTTTCTCCTTCATAGGAACCAATTCCTACAATGAAACCATTATGAATAGCCAGATCTTCTTCTTCAATTTCCAGTGTAAAAACATTGACAATCTTCCCATTCTTAATAACAAGATCCGGTTTTATCTCTTTATTCGCTGCTTTTATTTGTTCAATAATTTCGTAATTCATACTCGATTTTCCCCCCTGCAAAATTCTGTTTTATTCCAAGTATTGATTTGATGTGTTCATCGTTAGTTAGTATTCGGTTATTATCCACTTTATAAAATTTTATTTAGGCTGTATTAGAAGGGAAACTACAGTATCTAAAAAACTCTAGGTTTAGCTAAACCTAGAGCAAGATTTTAAATATTATTTTATATTATAAAGGATTCAAAAGCCAATCGTCTATTTATCGTTAAGTTTCTTCACACGATCCTTACCTTATTAACCAACTTCGCTTTTTAATTGACTGTAATACAGATCAGAATAAAAGCCGTTTTCTCCTAATAGTTGATCATGGGAGCCCTTTTCAATGATTTGGCCTTCCTCTAGTACTAAAATCTGATCGGCTCGTTGAATCGTATTTAGCCGATGGGCAATGACGAAACTTGTCCGTCCCTTCATTAGTCGTTGTAAGGCTTCTTGAATTTTTAATTCGGTGATCGTATCAATACTACTTGTTGCTTCATCTAAAATTAAGATGGATGGATCTACTAGCAGAGCGCGAGCAATGGATAATAATTGCTTTTGCCCTTGACTGATACCTCCTCCTTCTGCATCTATTTCCGTATCATATGCATCAGGCATTTGTTCGATAAACGAATGGGCATTTGCCGACTTAGCCGCTTCCACTATTTCCTCGTCCGTTGCATTTAAACGACCATAGCGAATATTTTCCCGAATAGTCCCTTGGAACAAAAATGAATCCTGTAATACAAAAGCCATCTGCTTCCTTAACGACTCTCGTTTGACAGAGGAAGTATCGACACCATCAATAGATATGACACCATCTGTAGGATCATAGAAGCGTGAAAGTAAACTAATAATGGTTGTTTTTCCAGCTCCAGTAGGGCCTACAAAAGCAACCATCTCACCCACATCAGCTTGGAATGATATACCGGAAATTGTCTCTTCATCATTCTCATAGGAAAAAGATACGTCTTCAAATACTACCTCACCTTTTACATTATTTAATTCTATTTTTTCTCGTTCATCAATCAATTCATTATCTTCATACATAATTGTAAAGACCCTTTCGGCACCTGCAATAGCAGATAAAAGGGTGTTGAATTGATTCGCCAAGTCATTTAAAGGACGGGTGAATTGTCTGGCATACTCCGCAAAGATCACAATAACTCCAATTGTTACCACACCATTAATTGCTAAAATTCCACCGACACCAGCAATGATTGCAAAACTAAAGTTATTCAGCATGTTCATCAGTTTCGGAATGAATCCAGAAATAGTTTGTGCCCAAAATCCAACCTTTTTCAATTCAATATTACGTTCTCCAAATTCCTGAATGACTTTATCCTCTTGGGAGAACGTTTTAATAATTCTTTGTCCAGACATTGTTTCTTGAATATATCCATTCAGCTCACCAAGATTTTTTTGTTGAGCTTTAAATAATACGCCTGTTCGTTTTGTAATCCATTTCATTCCATATACCATAACTGGCACGATTGTCAACGTAATAAGAGTCAGTAACGGACTTAAGTAAAACATCACAGAGAGTGTACCAATTAAGGTCAGAATACTGGCAAAAATTTGTATCACTGAGCTATTCAAGGTATTGCTTACGTTTTCTATATCATTCGTTAACCGGCTCATTAAATCACCGTGCTTGCGTTTATCAAAAAAGGGAATTGGCAAAGTGTGTAAATGATCAAATAAATTCGTTCTCATTTTATACACCGTTTGCTGAGCAACTTGAATCATCCAATAATGCTGCAGCCACACCGATGAAGAGTGAAGGACATAGATGAGAGCCAACGAAAAAAGTACCCACTTTAGTCCCGTTGTTTCTTCTGTCACGATAAAATTATCAATCGACATACCTACGATAAACGGACCTAATAATGCAAATAGAGAACTGAAAAATACCATTAAAAGTACTAGGAAAAGACGAGCCTTGCTTTCCGAAAGATAAGCCCAAATCCGTTTAAGTGTTCCTTTCCAATCCTGAGCGCGTTTTGTTGTTTGGGGTTGACTTCCCCCTTTTTCATCTGTTGTTTCAGTGTTAATCTTGAATTTTTCCTGCTGAAAAGGTTCTTTTAGTTTATCTAGCACCTGTTGCCCCCTCCTTTCCCAATTGTGATTCATAGATTTTCAGATAGAGAGGGGAAGAACGCATTAATTCCTCATGAGTTCCTCTTGCTGAGATGGTGCCATTCTCCATCAGCAGGATTTGATCTGCATTCATTGTCGTACTCATTTTTTGGGTAATCATAATCGTGGTGCAAGAATAATTTCTCAACGCATCAAGTAATCTTCCCTCAGTTTTCACATCTAATGCACTGGTACTATCATCTAATAGAAGAATTTTTGGTTTTCTAATGAGTGCTCTCGCAATCGATAACCGTTGTTTTTGTCCTCCGGAAAGATTGACACCTCTCTGGCCTATTCGCGTATCAAAGCCATTTGGTAATTCTTCAATCGTATGATAAATCTGAGCATCTTTTACGGCCTGTATCATCTCATCCAGACTTGCATCTTCTTTGCCCCAGAGCAAATTGTCATATATCGATCCCGTAAACAGCATAGCTTCCTGCGGGACGTAGCCAATTTGCCTGCGTAAGTGAGACAGCTTCATTTTTCTAATGTCCTGTCCATCAATCCAAATCGTACCATCATCAAGATCATATAACCGAGGAATTAGTTGAAACATCGAAGTTTTCCCCGCACCCGTAGCACCTAGGACCGCAACCCGGTCGCCAGCTTTCGCTTGGAAGGACAAGCCGTTAACGACTCGTTTCTCTTTGTTAGGATAACGAAAAGTAACCCTGTCAAACTCAATTTCTCCAGCAGTAATTCTTGGGCCGTTCGGTTGATCATCTGCATCCTTTAAATCTACTTCTTCATCCAGTACATCTGCAATTCTATCTGCAGAAGCACGCGCTCTCGAAAACATAATGACAATCATCGAAAATATCGAAAGGGCACCCGTCATTCTCGTCACATAGTTCACGATTGCGACAACTTCTCCGACACTTGCACCTCCATTATTAACACCTACACTACCAAACCAGAGCACAGCCATAATACTTCCGTTCATCACGAGTAAAATGACTGGCATCGTTGCTTCGATAAGCCGTAATGCTTTCACCGTTTTCACACGTAGTTCGTCGGATGCTATCGTAAAACGGTTGGATTCGTACTTTCTGCGTATAAACGCTTTAATAAGCCGTATCGCTGTTAAATTTTCCTGAACAACGTTATTAACGATATCCACTCTGGCTTGGACAGCTTTAAACATCTTGCCTGCTTTTCTCACCATCCACACAAGAAAGGCAATGAGGAAAGGTATCGTTACTACGAGAATTAAAGCAAGCTGAACGTTCACAAATAACGCCATAATAATCGATCCGATGACGAGAAGCGGAGCTCTAAGCATAATTCTCAAACTCATAAAAATCGTATTCTGAATTTGATTGACATCATTTGTCATCCTTGTCATTAAAGATGATGTAGGAAATTGACTAAAGTTAGAAAATGCGAAAGACTGCACCTTCTCAAATAGTTTGGTTCGCAAGTCAAATCCAGTATATTGACTGGCATGAGCCGCATAAAAAGAATTGATCACACCAGCTGCGAAGGCTATGAGGGAGAATCCTACCATGACACCGCCCCAAAGCATCACGACAGATAAATCATTCTGCATAATTCCATCGTCAATAATTTTTGACATGAGCAACGGCTGAAGAAGTTCAACCGTTAGTTCAACAATTGTTAAAAAAAGTGCTACATACACTGCTACCCGATACGGGCCCAGAAATGAAAATAAACGTTTCATATAGGATCTCTTCTTTCAAATCTATTATTGTTTCCACTACAAAAGAGGGAATTTTCTGATAACTATTAACACCTTTGTATTTATCTCCTATATTACTTTATCATAAAAAACGATTTCTTGGCACGAAAATGTTTCGAATTGCGAAGTAGTTATTATAAAAAAAACCTACAGTAAAGCCGATGCTCAGCTTAACTGTAGGCCTATTTTAAATCTCTTCATAACCTAGTTCTTATTTAAAAACATTACTGTCCCATCATTTCGTCTACTTGCTCTCGGTTATTATCGATCCACTCTTGTGCTACTTCCTCTGCGTCTCTTCCACCTTCTTCAATTTCAACGATCATTTCTTCTACATCATCAATGGAAATACTCCAGTTACTGAAAAATTCATACGCTTCTGGTGCTCGTTCCTTGAGATCATTACTCGTCACTACATGAACAGATGATGTCTCAAAAAATCCTTTTTCATTACTTATAATTTTCAAGTCAAATTGATTAAACATTGTGTGGGGGCGCCATCCGTAAAAAACTACCGGACTCTCAGTTGACATCTTACGTTGAGCCTCGGCGAGCATCCCACCCTCTGAGGAAGCAACCTGTGTCATATCCAAATCATAAGCTTCAATTAATTCATTTGATTCTTTTGTAGCACTCGCTCCTTCTTCAATTCCATACATTTCATTATTAAATAAATCTTCATTTCCTACTATGTCTTCAACAGAATTAATATCTTCCATATACGCCGGCACCGTCCAACCCGTTTCCGCTTCCGGATAACTCACGGCAGTGTCAGAGACAGAATCAGAATATTCCTCTAAATAATTTTCGTGCATCGGCATCCATGAATCCATGAACACGTCTAGATCGCCTCTTGAAAGACCGACGAAAATACTCCCTACATCTGCATCTGTTTGCTCTACTTCATAACCCATTTCTTGTAAAATCAAGCTTGCCACTTCTGTTGGTGGGATTGTGCTTGTCCAAGGTGTTACACCAAACGAAATTGTTTCACCTTCACCCACTGCCCCCTGATTTGCATTACTATTCGTAATTTCTCCTGCATTGTCGTCTTCAGCACCACATCCTGCTATAGCGGTAACTACTGCTGTACTTATTAATACATTTATTATTTTCTTCATAATTCATTTCCTCCTATAATTTATAATTTATCGCCAATACCTTGTGTAATACGGTCTAGAATTATTGCTAGAACAACGATTCCGAGACCCCCAGTTAATCCAAGTCCAACATTAACCGTAGAGATTCCTGAGAGAACGACAGATCCAAGTCCAGGGGCTCCTATCATCGAAGCGATAACTGCCATTGATAATGCAAGCATGACAGTCTGATTAATCCCCGCCATAATCGTTGGTAAAGCTAATGGAAGCTGAACTTTAAATAAAAGTTGTTTTGCCGTTGAACCAAATGCTAATGAAGCTTCCACAGCAGCTTCAGGTACCTGCCTTATTCCAAGACTAGTCATTCTTACCGCTGGGGGTGTTGCAAAAACAAAGGTTGAGATAACTGCCGGTACTCCGCCTAATCCGAACAATAGGATAGCTGGGATTAAATATACAAAACTCGGTAATGTCTGCATAAAATCCAAAATAGGTCTGATAATTTTATCTGCCACTTTATTCGTAGCGGCAAAAATTCCTAGTGGGATACCTATTATTATAGAAAAGAACGTGGAGACAATAACGATGGATACCGTTTGCATCGCTGCTTCCCATAAATCCACTGAACCTATATAAATAAAACCGATCAATGTGAAAATGGCAACATTTCTTCCTGCTATTTTCCAAGATATTACGATTAATATTAGCGTAATTAGTTCAGGTGGAATAAGAATGAGTCCGTCTGTAACGCCACCTATAAATATTCTGAGTATCCTGCTAATTTCATTGAAGAATCCCCCCATTACAGGAAGCAACCAATCGTTAACAAAGTTGTTGGTCCATTCCTCTAAAGGAAAGTAAAAATAGTTCATTGAGATGACACCTCACTTTTATCCTTGCCTAGCACTAATCCAGATAGGATAGATACTCTTGAGATAATTCCCAATAGTTTCCCATCCTTCATCACGACAATAGGATATTTAGCTTCTACTGCAAGACCTATCAAATCGTTTAGGATCGCTTCTGGATCCACTGTAGGAAGATCTCGTATTAAAAGATCGTCAATAGGTAAGCTTTCTTTATAAGCTTTAATTGCATCATCAATCGTTAAAAGCCCTCTGAAAGTTTTGTCCTTATCTACTACAAAAATACTGGATGCACCAACATCCTCCATCTTTCGAACTGCCGCACGAGGGCCATCTTTGAAGCTCATGAGGACTTCTGGTGTTTTCATTACACTGGACGCCTCTAAAATCTTAGAACGATCAACGTCTTCAACAAAGTTCGACACATAATCATTAGCAGGGTTTTCAAGAATTTCTTCGGAAGTTCCTATTTGAACGATTTTCCCATCCTTCATAATTGCAATTCGATCTCCTAATTTAAGTGCTTCATCTAAGTCATGTGTAATAAACAAAATGGTTTTACCTAGTTTATCCTGAAGGTTTAGCAGCTCATCTTGCATTTCTTTACGAATTAATGGATCCAAGGCACTGAATGCTTCATCCATCAGCAAGATGTCTGGATCATTTGTTAATGCTCGTGCTAATCCAACTCGTTGTTGCATCCCACCACTTAGTTGATCCGGGTAGCTGTTTTCATATCCTTTTAACCCAACATCTTCAATCGTTTTTTGAGCTTTCTTTTCACGTTCCTCTTTCGCAACACCTTGAACTTCTAATCCAAACGCCACATTGTTAATAATTGTGCGATGAGAGAATAAACCAAACTTTTGAAAAACCATTCCAAGTTTTTTTCGTCGTGTTTCGATCAGCATTGATTTACTCATCTTTGTGATGTCTTCTCCATCCACAAGTACTTCTCCGTCAGTTGGATCAATTAGCCGGTTTACCAGGCGAATTAATGTTGATTTCCCGCTTCCAGATAATCCCATAATGACAAAAATTTCTCCTGCTTCTACTGCAAAAGAGGATTGGTTTACACCAACTGTTAATCCTGTTTCTCTATGAATGTCTTCCTTTGATTCTCCATTCTTGAGGCGTTTAAGACCTTGTTGAGGATGGGGACCAAAGATTTTTGTTAAGTTTTTGACTTCAATCTTGCTCATAGACAATCTCACCTTTCTTTACATCCACCAACAACTATTGTTTTATTCCAATTCTCCTACCTGCTTGTTTTGGGATTTCTAAATGCTTCTGTTCTTGCCTTAGTCTCGAAATATGATCGGTAACACCGGATGGAAACGAAGCAGGTTTATGTTGGGCAGTATCCATTCCCATTAACATTTGCTCATTCGTTGCGAGGAGATCCCCTTTTTCATTTTGCATATGAAAGAAAATGTGAAGTCGTTTTTCATCATCGTCGAGTAATTGCATAAACACTTGCAAAGCTTCACCTTCATGTGCTTCTTTAAGATAACAAAGGTGTGATTCTAACGTGAAAATCGTATATGCATATTTCTGGCGGGCTTCCGCGTGTAGACCAATTTCATTAATCCAGCTATCTGTCGCCAAACTAAAAACTTTTGCATAGGCCGCATCATTCATATGACCGTTATAATCGACCCAATCCTCTAAAACTTTACAAGAATAACGAACAGGCGATTGTTCCATGGTTAATCACTCCTCTCTAAGATTAAATGTTTGTTTGCGAAGAAACAGACACTGGCCAATATTCCTCTACTAATTCCAATTGCTTCACTAAGAATTCATTTCGTTTTTGTTCCAACTCAGCGATTGTTGCATTTCCTGCACTCGCTTCACAGCCCGAAATGACTTTTTCCTTTAATTCATCTGTAAGTTCAGGAGCCGTAAGCTTTGTCCAAGGAAGTTTCAATGCAGGGCCAAACTGCTCAAGCATATGACGCATACCTTGGTCTCCACCGGCTAGATGAAAGGTAAGAAATGGCCCCATTTGTGCCCAGCGAAGGCCTGCTCCATAAGTAATGGCTCTGTCGATTTCTTCTGTTGTAGCAATCCCATCATTCACTAAATGCAACGCTTCACGCCAAAGAGCCTCCATTAGGCGATCAGCTACATGTCCCTCTATTTCTTTTGAGATTACTAAAGGTTTCATATTTAAGTTTTCAAAAAACACTCGTGCTTTTTCCATCGTTTTGTCATCTGTTGCTTCACCGCCGACTAGCTCTACAAGGGGTAAAATATATACAGGATTAAACGGATGTGCCACGATAAGTCGTCCTGGATAAGTCAATCCTTCCTGTAAAGTGCTTGGCATGATTCCAGAAGTACTTGAACCTATAATGACGTTGTTTCTAGCATGCTCATCGATCGCTTTTAGTACATTCTTCTTCAAGTCTTCCCGTTCTGGTACATTTTCTTGTATATAGTCAGCATCTTTCACAGCTGCCTCCACTGAACTTTCAAAGGATAAGCGATCCTGAGACGCCCCTTCAGCCAGTCCCAATTGCTCTAACGAGTTCCAAACACGCTTTAACATATTTCTTGTGCGCTCTTCTGCTCCAGGTGCTGGATCATAGGCAATGACATCGAAACCCTTGGCTAAAAAACGAGCAATCCAGCCGTTTCCTATCACACCCGTTCCAATAACGGCAATTTTATAAGACTCTTGCATCAGTATCTTCCTCCATTATTTAGAATTTCTTAAACCGTAATATGAACGGGCTTCTTGTGGTGTCATCACTTCGATATCCTGTTGTTCAAGTAGTTTAACTGCTTTTTCTACGAGTTGATCGTTACGGGCTAGAACACCTTTCTTTAAATAAAGATTATCCTCTAGTCCAACTCTGACATTTCCGCCGAGCATCGCTGCTTGGGCTACGATCCGCATTTGCATACGACCTATCCCAAAAGCAGACCAACTAGCATTAATCGGAAGGCGACTCTTCATATATAGTATCGTTTCGACATCTGCGTCCGCTCCCCACGGTATCCCTAAACAAAATTGGAACATAGGATCTCCATCGACGAGCCCGTTATCTACAAGATGTTTCGCATAACGTAAATGACCTGTATCAAAGCATTCTAATTCAGGCTTTACACCACTTTCTTGGATTAGTTTCGCCTGTTTTTCTAACCATTCTGTTGGACTTACATAAATCATATTGCCGAAATTTACACTGCCGCAGTCTAATGTACACATTTCCGGTAATAATTGCCCTATCGGTTTATGGCGTTCTTCAGGTGTTTGCACATGAGAACCATCTCCACCAGCAGCAGGTGTATCTAAACTAGGGATAAAATCCCCTCCACCTCCAGCAGTAATGTTAATAATGACATCTGTTTTAGAATCACGAATACGATCAACAATTTCACGATAGTGATCGATATCATGGCTGACTCCCCCTGTTATTGGATCACGTGCATGTACGTGGGCCACAGTAGCTCCTGCTTTTGCTGATTCAATTGCCGATTCTGCAATCTCTTTAGGAGTTACCGGTACATGATTATTCTTTTTTGTCGTTTCTCCAGCACCTGTAACAGCTGCAGTAAGTAGAACTTTTGCCATTTTATCTCCTCCAATATTCATATAATTTAGTATGTAATCATTTTAGTGTACCATCTGGACGGTTAATTAATATGTTATTGACTATACATGAGACAAGTATTGTTTGCAATGTTTCCTTCATGTAAACACTTAATTTGTTAACCTTTTAAAAGCATGTAACCTTTGACCACCCAAGGGATTCTCTTCATTGAAAAATGAATAGACATTTTTGAATGCCAGCATATTTTTAGTTATCTAAACTTGTTATTATTATCAGACAAGAACCTTTCTTCTATCCGAAAATTTCTATATATAAGAAAACTGCATTACAGTCTTTGTTGTTACCACAGAAGCTTGTTTCGAAGAATTTCCGCTAGAACTGATTGCCCTCCTATTATTTAAAGGGAAATTACATTTCCTAAAAACTAATAATTTTATAGATTACCTCGCAAAAAAACTCCCCTAAATATTA
>NZ_JBIMEV010000043.1:0-38388 GCF_051262595.1 Salipaludibacillus sp. CF4.18 | reverse complement strand
GCTTAATCTATCATTCGGATTTTGTGTTGTCGTTTTTGGCGACTCAATTAATATACCATCTTTCAACGTCACGGTCAACTACTTTGCAGAAAAAAGTTTATTTGCTTTTTCGTTAGAAAGTTTAATGTTTTGGCGACGGATAATAATATACCATGTTATTGATCTACAATGCAATACTTTATTCAAAAAATATTGTTGGAGAATATTTCCTTGGTGAACTAACTCTGCTTTTAGGCAGACAGTCCCTCTATAATACCTAGTTACAAACAAGTTTGCAAGAAAAAATACAATAATCTTTTAAAAGTTTTACAACAAATGAATAGACCTATAGAATTGTATAGCCAAAATACTTATTTTACTTTCCATACTTATAATGAAATAAAGGAACCCGCATATTATGAGTTCCTTGGATTAAAGAGTAAAAACCATTGCCTAGAGTTATTTATATTAGAGGTATCTCTTCTTCAGAAGATCATGGATCTCCTTATCGATACAATCACTCCACACTCATTTTAGGTAAGCATTTAAAGGCCGCACATAGGCTAACTTTGGTGTTGCTCCTAGAATTGGTTGTTTCATTCATTACATTTAGTGCATTCATAGATGATTCTATAAAACCTTGCCGAAATGCTATTATAGGAACTAAAAAACCCACACGAAGTATTTCTCGACGTGTGAGTTTAATAATAAGCGATTAGTTTTCTTGGTTTTCATCTCTCTGGCGCATTTGCGGGAAGAGTAATACATCGCGAATAGAAGCTGAGTTTGTCAAAAGCATGACAACTCGATCGATCCCTATTCCTAAACCTCCTGTAGGAGGCAAGCCATATTCTAAGGACTCTACAAAATCCTCATCCATCATGTGCGCTTCATCGTCACCCTGTTCTCTTTCTACTAACTGCGCTTCAAAGCGTTGACGTTGATCAATAGGGTCATTTAACTCTGAAAAAGCATTGGCGTGTTCTCGCCCAACGATAAATAACTCAAAACGATCAGTAAACCGCGGATCGTCTTCATTCTTCTTAGCTAATGGAGAAATGTCTAAAGGATGGCCATATACAAAAGTTGGTTGAATCAATTTTTCTTCTACAAAGAACTCGAAAAATTCGTTAACCACATGTCCAAACTTCATCGTATCCTTAACTGGAACCTTATGTTCCTTTGCAAGTGAACGTGCTTCTTCGTCAGACATTTGCTTCCAAAAGTCTACTCCTGTGTGATCTTTTATCGCATCTACCATATGAATTCTCTTCCACTTAGGCTGAAGATTAATCTCTTCCTCTCCATATTGAATAGTCGATGTTCCTAAAACATCTTGAGCAATATGAGCAATGAGGTTTTCTGTAAGTGACATGATATCCTCGTAATCCGCATAAGCTTCATATAACTCAATCATTGTAAACTCAGGGTTATGTCTAGTCGACACTCCTTCGTTACGAAAGACTCGTCCAATCTCATATACTTTTTCTAATCCACCTACAATAAGCCGCTTTAGATGGAGCTCAATTGCAATTCTCATGTATAGCGTCATATCAAGCGCATTATGGTGAGTGACGAACGGTCGTGCACTAGCCCCGCCAGGAATCGAATGCATCATTGGTGTTTCTACCTCTAAGTAACCGTGATCATCTAAGTATCGACGCATGGATTGTAATATTCTGCTTCTCAAAACGAAAGTATCCCTCACTTCGGGATTAACAATAAGATCCAAATAGCGCTGACGATAACGTTGCTCAACATCTTTAAGACCATGATATTTATCAGGAAGTGGTCGAAGAGACTTCGTTAACATCTGAAGATTCTGGGCTTTTACAGACAGTTCCCCTACCTTCGTCTTGAAAACAACTCCTGAAACACCTATTATGTCTCCGATATCCGCGCGTGTAAAAATATCGTATTGTTCTTCCCCTACTTCGTCCTTTCTAACATACAACTGAACCTGTCCGGAAAGATCTTGTATATGAGCAAAACCAGCTTTACCTTTTCCTCGTTTCGTCATCATTCTTCCAGCTACAGTTACAGGAACTTCCTTCTCCGCTAATTCTTCCTTATCAAACCCATCAAATGATGTCTTGATTGACTCTGCGTCATGCGACCGCTCAAAACGTGACCCAAACGGATCTATGCCGGCTTCAAGCATATTCTTTAATTTTTCTCGGCGTACCTTCAGTTGATCTGATCCTTCAATTTCTTGACTCAACTCTACCATCTCCTGTCATTCATTGTTCCCTATTTTTTTCACAGATATAACGTGCTCCATATCTTCTGACCGTTTCTCTATTAAGTGTACTTGTAATTCCTCTTTAAATAAAGAAGAAACTGCCAGTGTGGCACTGGCAGTTGGTTAATCTCAGGGGTATTATAGGCAAGTTCTAGCTCATTGTCAACTTATTGTGTTTGTAAATTTATCGACTACTTTTGCTGCTTCAACTAGTGTCTCTCGTGTCCCACCGAAGATTTGTAAACTCCATGGTTTTTCTCACTCATCAACAAATAGCATTTTTAAGGAGTGTTCATTTTGGTGAAGAATGGTTTTACCACTCCATTTCAGCACACACAAGGCCAACACCGAAATCTTTGCCAATCAAGCGAAATGCCGAATTACAAACTCCGGTCATCAGAGCTAATACAACTGGGGTGTTCAAGGTGATATCCCCAATTCTCAACATATTACTCACCTCTTTTAATTAATGGATGTCAACTCTTCATATGTGACACCCAATGTTGTTACTACACTTAGTAATATATCGTCTTCAGGTTTTCTAGTTCCTCGCTCGATCTCTCCAAGAACTGATACAGATACACAAATTAGTTTAGCAAACTCTTCTTGAGTGTATCCTTTCAGTTTTCGAAATGCTCGGATTCGTCTCCCCCAAATGAGCTCTTCCATATCCTCACACCTTCTTTATCGGTTAATTGATGAAGATAGTAATCAATGGCTTGGCCGTCCTTAAACCGTAAGTCTGGAGCAATATCTTTTAATGGTATTAATACAAAACCCCGCTCAAATAAACGAGGATGCGGGATTTCTAGTTTTTCCAATACTATGTTTTCTTCATTATACAATAAAATGTCAAGGTCTATTGTGCGTGGACCCCACTTTTCCGTTCGTTCTCTTCCACCGATATTTTCAATGCGTTGCGTCGTCTCTAGTAATTTCAAAGGGGTTAATGTTGTTTCAGTCTGAATTACCATATTGAGAAAAGAAGATTGTGCCGTATTTCCAATTGGTTCTGTTTCATAAATAGGACTGACTTTTAGGACTTTAATCTCCGAATGTTGATTTAATTCTTCGATGGCGGATTGCAAATGAGTTTCCCGGTTACCTTGATTTGACCCTAACGAAATGTAAGATAAATTCTCTGCCATACTCAGTCTTTCCCTCGTTCTCGACGGATTTCAACAGCTACCGAATCATAATGCCCGGGAATCGGCGGGTCAGGTTTAATTACCTTCACTACACATGCCTCAACAATTGAAAACTCTTCCAACAATCTATCGGATAACTGAGCTGTTAAGGTTTCAACAAGTTTAACGGGTTCGCCTTCAATCACTTCCTTTGTCAATTCATACACTTTTGCATAATTAACGGTTTTCGATAAATCATCTGTTTCACCGGCGCCCCTTGTATCCAGTTCTAACGTGACATCGGCATAAAAACGTTGACCTAATTTATTTTCTTCTGGGAAAGCTCCATGATAGCCGTAGAACCGCATCCCTTGAACCAAAATCTTATCCATACAAAAACCCCCTAATTAACAGCCTTTGAAAGCGAGTGATCACCTTTACCAAGCATCGCATCCATCATCTTGGCCATTCTAGTCATCTCCAAAACATCATGAACTCGGACAATGTCACAACCTTTTTCTATGCCAAGACAAACTGTAGCTCCTGTACCTTCCATTCTTTCATTGACAGGTACGTCTAAAGTTTTTGAAATAAGTGATTTACGCGAAGTTCCGAGCAAGACCGGATAACCCATTCTTGTGAATACTTCTAATTCCCGCATCACTTGCATGTTATCTTGATATGTTTTCGCAAAACCAATGCCGGGGTCTAAGATAATTTGTTCTCTCCTTACACCAGCTTGAAGACAAATCTCAATACTCTCTTTCAGATCAGACTGCATGTCTTCTATCAGATTTTTATAATCCGCTTTTTCACGATTATGCATCACAATAATCGGCACGCCATAGGTTGCAGCTACTGAAGCCATTCTCTGGTCCTTTTTACAACCCCATACGTCATTTATCATATTGGCTCCTGCTTGAATTGCCTTTTCAGCAACCACTGCTTTGTACGTATCGATGGATATTGGTACATTTACCGCTTCTCTCACCGCTTTTATCACTGGGATTACCCGTTTTAGCTCTTCTTCAGCATCCACTAACGTTGCTCCCGGACGGGTCGATTCTCCGCCGATATCAATGATAGTCGCTCCTTGCGAGACCATTTCCTTTGCACGTATTACCGCTGCATCCGTTTCGTTGAAGTTCCCTCCATCAGAAAACGAGTCAGGCGTTGTATTCAAAATTCCCATAATCGCTGTTTTTTCGGAAAAATCCAAACTGAATCTATTCCACGTTAAGGTTGTTGTTTTCCTCATAGTAGATCTCCTTTTCGCTAGAATGCTGCACTAATGATGGCGGTCCATCGTCTTAAAGATCCGCTTTACTCCAAAGACTAGTCACATAGCGTTCATACTGATTCTGCATTTGTTGAAAAAATACGCCTTTCACACCCGGAAAAACTGTGTCATTCCATTTGTCGATAGCCACAATCTCCTGAACAGAGTTCGTGACCATTATTTCCTCCGCACATAATGCTGCTGACTCCGAATACCGACCTTCCATTACAGAAAAACCAGCTCGATCAGCAAGACCCATTAGAAATTGTCTTGTTACACCATTGAGACAACTACAAGTTAAATCGGGCGTGTACAACGTCTTATCTTTATACCAAAACAAATTGGACACAACACCTTCCGACAAAAAACCATCCTCTGTTAGAAAGATCCCTTCAGCATCTGCACTATCTCCTAGCTCACGTTTACCTAAAATATTATTTAAATAGTGATGAGACTTTAAACGTTTTGACCCCTCTGCGGAATTTCTTCTTAAAGTCAGCGTTTGCGCCTTTTTACCAAACTTCTTTTTGCTTGGCAATGGTTTCACGTAGACTATCGTTCGCGGTTTTTCATACTCTTCTGTCGATAAACCTATCCCTCGTTCGCCTGCGGAAACGTTCCAACGAAAGTAGCCGTCAGTTAATTCATTTAGCCGCAATAGCTCTTCGATGACTTTGGTAACAGTCTCCCGATCATAAGTGTCCAGTTTTAAATTCATCTCTTTTGCGGAATCATGAAGTCTTTTCATATGATCATCTAGGAGAAAAGGATGGCCCTCATATGTCCGAAAAGTCTCAAACAAACCTAGTCCATATAAAAACCCGTGATCAAAAGGAGACACTTGAACCTCTTCAGCAGGTAAAAATTCACCGTCTACAAAGAGGTACATTCCGGTTTATACCCCTTATGAGATTCCAGGAAGTTACGCAAAAGTCGTTTTCCTACATCGGTCATAATTGATTCCGGGTGAAATTGGACTCCTTCTACCGGTAAATCCTTGTGACGAATTCCCATGATTTCTCCCACGTCCGTTTCAGCAGTGACCTCAAAGCAATCCGGTAATGTTTCCCGTTTTACAATCAAGGAGTGATATCTTGTTGCAACGAAGGGATTTGGTAAATCTCGAAATACACCCTTCCCATCATGTTTTACCTCGGATGTTTTTCCGTGCATTAACCGTTCTGCTCTTACCACATCTCCACCAAAAACCTGCGCCATGGACTGATGCCCTAAACAAACGCCGAAAATAGGTATTTTCCCAGCAAATTTCTCAATCGCTTCCATGCTTATACCGGCTTTATTTGGCGAGCAAGGCCCTGGTGATATCATTAAATAATCGGGAGCAAGCTTTTCAATCTCCTCCAATGTTATCTGATCATTTCGCTTAACTACTAGTTCCTGACCCATTTCACCTAAATATTGTACTAAGTTATACGTAAAAGAATCGTAATTATCAATCATTAAAATCATCTTAAATCCTCCTCAGCTATGCTTTGTTTGTTAACTCTTCTTCACTCAATTCTTTTGCTCTCCATAATGCCTTTGCTTTTTTGAATGACTCTTTATACTCCGCAGCGGGATCCGAATCAATTACAATTCCTGCACCTGCCTGTACGTAACCGACACCATCTTTTGCGACCATGGTTCGAATGGTAATATTTAATTCCATATCTCCGGTGAAGCTAATCCACCCAAGTGATCCAGTGTATGCACCACGTCTAACAGGTTCCAGCTCTTCAATTATTTCCATCGTTCGTATTTTGGGTGCACCGGTAATGGTACCTCCAGGAAATGTTGCAGCAATAACATCAAAGACGTCTAATCCCTCGACTTTTTTCCCTTTGACATTAGATACAATATGCATCACGTGAGAGTATTTTTCAATGACCATTAACTCGTCTACTTCAACAGAACCATATCGGCAGACTCGCCCTAAATCGTTCCGTTCCAAATCAACAAGCATAATATGTTCGGCACGTTCTTTTTCATTGTTTATCAAGGTATCTACTAGTAGTTGATCTTCTTCTTCTGTTTTCCCGCGTGACCTTGTTCCTGCAATAGGTCGTGTACTAACCTCGTCTCCTTTGACTTTGACAAGTAATTCAGGAGATGCACTCGCATACTGCAAATCCGGAGCATGCAAATAACCCATATATGGCGATGGATTAATCCGACGAAGACACTCATAGATATGAAGAGGGTCTGTCTTAAGTTTTCGTGATTCCCGAACGGAAAGGTTCACTTGAAATACATCTCCGTTCGAAATATAATTTTTAGTTTTCTCAACTGCATCCTTGAACTCTTCCATTGGAACCGATCGTTGAATGTCGTCTTTTAATAGTAAAGTTTCCTTTGAACTCTCAGGATAGTCGTATTTTGAAGTCAATAAATTACTTTCTTTCCCCGCTTTATGCCATCTTGTCTTCAATGCCTCTATTCTCTGTTGAACCGCTTCCTCACCACCCTCAGAAATCACAATAAACCATATGCGATCCTGAAGGTGGTCAATCACAATCACTTCGTCAAATGCCATTAAAAATAGATCATCTGTTTCCAAGTCATCTTTTGCTTTCTGAGGCAGAACTTCAATTTCCCGAATAAGATCATAGCTAAATTGGCCAATTAAACCTCCTTGAAAATCAGGAAGTTCTGGATTAGTCTTTATAGTAAAGGACGTATACCAAGTTCTTAATGATTCTAGCAGAGGTCCATCGTAATTTGTTACCTCCCCATTTGACTGAATGGAAAGTCGTTTGTCTTTCCCTCTGATGATTGCCCATGGAGTTAGTCCAATAATCGAATACTTACCTCCTCGACCACTTTCTAATAACACATGGTGCTTTTCTTCTTTAGACAGATGGACGTAGGTATCAAACCAGTCACTTTCCTGACTCAATAAACTATCCATTTCGCCTGTCACTACCCGGTTTATATTAGTCATGGCCTGTCCACCTCACGCTGCCTGAATCTTAATTATTTTCTTTCACTCATTATACGGCGGATACGTACGAGGTGCAATCTATATGAAAGGAAATACTTTAATGGAATGGTTAATTAGCTGTTTATTACAGTAAATAGAAGTCTGCCTAGAGCAAATTTGAGCACCTTCGTTTGAAGTAAAATAACTATCGTTTTAAACACCCTCGAAAAAAAGAGCCGACAGAATGTCGACTCTTTACGTACAATTTATTCTTCTTCGAATTGATACAACGGTGTGCTTAAATATCTTTCCCCATTACTTGGGATAATCGCAACAACTTTTTTACCTTTTCCTAAACGTTTCGCAACTTCCAATGCAGCATAAATCGCTGCTCCAGATGAAATACCGCCTAGAATACCTTCTTCTTTTGCTGCACGACGAGCATATTCAAAAGACTGTTCTGTCGTTACTTTCATAACCTCATCATAAATTTCTGTATTTAAGATACCAGGGATAAACCCTGCCCCAATACCTTGAATTTTGTGTGGTCCTGGATCTCCACCGGATAAGATAGGAGAATCTTCTGGCTCTAGTGCAACCACGTGAAGGTTAGGGAATTTCTTTTTCAAGACTTCGCCAGCACCAGTAATCGTTCCGCCAGTACCAATCCCTGAAACAAATGCATCCAGTTGATCGCCAACTTGATCTACTAATTCTTTTCCTGTTGTTTCACGGTGTACTTTTGAATTCGCCTCGTTTTCAAACTGTTGAGGCATGAAATATCCGTGTTCTTTTTGTAACTCACTAGCTTTCGCGATCGCACCTTTCATACCCTTTGGTCCAGGAGTTAGAACGATTTCGGCACCGTATGCGCGAAGTAAATTACGACGTTCCATACTCATTGTCTCAGGCATTACCAATACTGCTCTGTAACCTTTAGCGGCAGCAACCATTGCAAGCCCAATACCGGTGTTCCCACTTGTTGGTTCTACAATCGTATCTCCTGCTTTGAGCTTTCCTGATTCCTCTGCATCCTCAATCATTGCTAATGCGATACGATCCTTTACACTGCTTCCAGGATTCATATACTCAAGCTTTAGATAGATATCCGCATGGTCCTCTGTCACTAATCGTTGAAGTTTAACTAATGGTGTGTCCCCAATTAAATCTAAAATAGAATTTACAACTTTTGCCATTTGTCTTTCTCCTCCTTTAAAACCAAGTACTTTGATTGGTTTAATTATATTCATCCTAGCAAATCCTTTTCCTTCCGTCAAGAATTTACTAAGTCTTATTTTTCCAATAACATCTCTTGAAGTTCTTTCTTGGAGAAATGATATTGTTCATTACAAAAGTGACAAGTAGTTTCAGCACCGCCGTCTTCCTCAATCATTGCCCGAATATCATCTTCCCCCAAACCGATAATAGCGTTCCCGATTCTTTCTTTTGAACAATTACATTCAAACGCAACATCCATCGATTCTAAAATCTTGTGATTTGCTTCGCCGACCAATTTCTCTATAATTTGCTCAGGGGTGAGCCCCTCGTGAATAAGTTGAGAAATGGGAGGAATCTCTTTTAAGCGCTCTTCAATCTCATCAATTGTTGTATCTGTTGCACCAGGCATCATTTGCAAGATGAAGCCTCCTGCGCCAAATACGTCGTCATCTTTTCCAATGACAACACCTAAACCTACGGAAGATGGTGTCTGTTCTGATGAAGCAAAGTAGTATGTGAAATCTTCGCCTAATTCGCCCGATACGAGCGGTACACTACCAGTAAAGTAATCCCTCATTCCAAGGTCCTTCACTACTGATAATGTTCCTACTTCCCCAACTACGCCGGAAACGTTTAGCTTTCCGCTTTCTTTCCGTTCTGGGTCTAATTTAGCCTGATTTACATAACCACGGGCCTTTCCTTTGGCATTGGCGTCCACAATAATTGGACTAGCCTCCCCATTTCCTTCAATTTTTACGGTTAGCTTTTCATCACCTTTCAACATTGCGCCCATCATCGTACCTGCCGTTAATGCTCGACCAAGCGCTGCCGTAACTGTTCTCCATGTTCCCTGTCTTCTTGCAGCTTCTCTTACCATCTCAGTTGTTCGAATAGCATACACCCTTACTGTACCGTTATACGCTAATGCCTTCACTAAATAATCCTTCATTGTAGTTCCTTCTCCCCTCACCTATTAAGCGTGATTTCTCTCATAAATTACTTGAAGACCTTTCAATGTCAGCTTATTATCAATTTCATCGATTATAGCTGTTTCTTCTTTAATTATAGAGGCCAGTTCCCCTGTTGCGATTACTTTAGGGTTTACATTTGCTTCCTTCTTCATTCGTTTAACTATACCTTCGACCTGACCCACTACACTGTATAAAAAACCTGACTGCATCGCTTGAATTGTATTTTTGCCAATAACACTTTTTGTTTTTACTGTTTCAATTTTTGGAAGCTTTGACGCTCGTTCATATAAAGCATCCATCGATATATTCATACCTGGAGCGATTGCTCCTCCTACATACTGTTTCCGTTCATTGATATAGCAAAACGTCGTAGCTGTCCCGAAGTCGACGATTATGAGGGGCGCTCCATAGAGAGTTATGCCCGCTACAGCATTGACGATACGGTCTGAACCAACTTCACGCGGGTTTTCATAAAGGATATTAATACCTGTTTTAATACCGGGTCCCATAGTCATTGGCTCGATATGAAGATATTTTTGACACATTCTTTTCATTTTTTGATCCATCGTTGGTACCACTGAGCACATAATAGCCCCTTCAAACTCTTTCCAGTCCAATCCCTCAAACTGAAAAAGTGTCCGAAAAGTCATGCCGTAATCATCTTCTGTTTTTCTGGAATCTGTCTCAATGGTCCAATCATATTTGAGACCTTCCCTGTCAAAGACTCCTATCGCAATTTTCGAGTTCCCTACTTCTATCACGAGGTTCAAAACCTCCACCTCTTCTCCGTTTCTTTATGTATGACGGTCTTTGCTAATGAAAGAGGTTGTGTTAAAAAGCCTCCTTTGACTTTTAACACAACCAATACATAAGAAAAACGCCTAGTGTCTTTTATTAAATACAGCGTAATCTTTAAAGCCACCCCCGAGTAGCATCTACGTATTGCGTGTTGTAGGTGCTACTCGAAAGGAAGCGAACTTCCCTTGATACGTGTGGCGTAAAGATAGCTGTCACTTATATGTTCTTGCAAAAAAAGAGGGTGACTCAAAAGGTCGTTTATGACCTTTTGAGGCATCCCTGTCTTTCAAAATTATTTATCTTTATCTTCTTTAGAGTTTTCATCCGATTCAGATGTCTCATTCTCTTCAGAACTTGAACCTATGAAATCCTCCATTGCGTCTTTTTCTTCTTCCTTGCCTTGAATGTTCACTTTCAAATCATCTTCACCATTCAATTTTTTCGTTAAATGATGATCATCCGGAAGTTTACCATCCTCAATAATTGATTTAATTTGCTCTGCATCTAACGTTTCATGCTCCAATAGCATTTTCGCAACGAGCTCAAGGCTAGCTTTGTTTTCCGTGAGGATTTGACGGCAACGTTCATAAGATTCTTTCAGGATACGTTGTACCTCTTGATCAATCTCAAATGATATTGCTTCACTGTAATTTTGCTCACTGTTTATGTCTCGTCCCAGGAAGACTTCACCTTGTGAGTTCCCGAACTGTACCGGACCGAGTTTCTCACTCATTCCGTATTCCATAACCATCTTACGAGCAATTCCAGTTGCCCTTTGGAAATCATTGTGTGCGCCTGTGCTTACTTCGTTATAAATAACTTCCTCAGCTACACGTCCACCTAATAGACCAACAATTTTATCTAATAATTCTGGTTTAGTCATGAAATAACGATCTTCTTTAGGAAGCATCATCGCATATCCACCAGCTTGACCTCTTGGTACTATCGTTACCTTGTGTACTAAGTCTGCTCCATCTAACTTCACACCTACCACTGTGTGACCGGCTTCGTGATGAGCTACAATGCCTCTTTCCTTCTCGGAAATGACACGTGATTTCTTTGATGGACCAGCAATCGTACGGTCAATAGCTTCTTCAATAGATTCCATATTAATTTTTTTCAAGTCAGTACGTGCAGCCACGAGAGCAGCTTCGTTAAGAAGATTTTCTAGATCTGCCCCTGAAAAACCTGGTGTACGCTGTGCTATAGCCTTTAAATTCACATCGTCTCCTAGAGGTTTTCCTTTTGCATGCACTTCAAGGACTGCTTCACGGCCTTTTACATCCGGTCGACCTACCATAATTTGACGGTCAAAACGTCCAGGACGAAGTAAAGCAGGGTCAAGAATATCGGCACGGTTTGTTGCAGCGATGAGGATAATTCCCTCATTAACTCCAAAACCATCCATCTCTACAAGCAATTGGTTCAATGTTTGCTCACGCTCATCATGTCCCCCGCCTAAGCCGGCTCCACGACGACGACCAACTGCATCAATTTCATCAATAAAGATGATACATGGTGCATTTTTCTTCGCGTTCTCAAATAAGTCTCGTACACGGGATGCCCCGACACCTACGAACATCTCTACGAAGTCTGAACCACTAATAGAGAAGAACGGAACACCTGCTTCACCAGCTACTGCTCGTGCAATCAATGTCTTACCGGTACCTGGTGGTCCAACTAGGAGAACCCCTTTTGGAATTCGAGCACCAATCTCAGCAAACTTGCTAGGTTCTTTTAAGAACTCTACTACTTCCACTAATTCTTGTTTCTCTTCGTCAGCCCCGGCTACATCTTTAAAGCGAGCCTTTTTCTTATCCTCACTTACAAGTTTCGCCTTGCTCTTTCCGAAGTTCATGACACCTTTTCCGCCACCGCCTTGAGCTTGACTCAAGAGGAAGAAGAATAATATGAAGATAATCACAAATGGAATGATTGCAGTGAAAAAGTTCACCCATCCACTTGGTTCATCTGCAGGTTCTATCACTAATTCGTTTACACCTTCACCGCCTGTAGCGTCTAATACTTCTACAAGAAAAGCTTCAAGGTTTGGTACATTTACGGTGAAAAATTCGTCTTCCGCAGCACCCTTTAACTGCCCACGCACTGCATACACGTCTAACTCTGGTTGAATCGATAATGAATCAATGTTATCGTTTTCTAATTCCTGTTGGAATTCATTGAATGTAAATTCACTCGTTTCATCAGGATCTGCTTGGAACACGCTCACAATCCCGACAATAACTAAGAATATTAATAAATAAAATATCGTATTACGAAATATTCGATTCATCCTGAACCTCCTCCCACGTCAAAATACACTTAGATTATAGTATCACAAAATTGTTTCAAATCACAATAAATTAGCTCTGATAAATCTCAGGCTTTAAAACCCCGATATACGGGAGATTTCTGTAACGCTCAATGTAATCTAAACCGTAACCTACAACAAACTTATCCGGAACAATGAATCCTGTTAAATCAGGCGTTATATCCACGGAGCGTCCATCGGGTTTATCCAGGAGCGTAACAACTTTAACTGACTTTGCTTTCCGGTAATGAAAGAGTTTGACTATGTAGCTTAAAGTCAATCCACTATCTATAATATCCTCTAGAATTAAGACATCTCTTCCTTCTACAGAAGTGTTTAAATCTTTCACAATTTTTACTTCCCCTGATGATTTCAACGCCTCTCCATAACTGGATACATCCATCAAATCATACTCAATATGTGTATTAATTTTTTGGATAAGGTCGCCCATAAATGGTAGTGACCCTTTAAGAATACCTACTACTAATGGGAATCTTCCTTCATATTCTTCTGTTAACTGAACACCTAATTCAGTTATTTTTTCCTGAATTTCTGCTTCAGTAATCAAAATTTCCTGCATATCTTCTCTCATTATTGTCTCTGACCCTCCTAAAAATATAAAGCTTTCGTGTTTTTGACATTATTTAACCAAGTAAGACTTTTCTTATGATATACATTCTAACTCATTCCCTGATTATGTATAAAAAGTAAAAGCTATCTGAAGAATATTCACGGACTTTTTATCAATCAGTGCCTCAGATGATCGTCTCAAAAATGGGACCCATAATATTGTACCATGACTATCCGTAATGATGGGCCATAACCCACGATCTCTTCTCGGAATTTTGTGGTCGATAAATAAATCCTTGAGTTTTTTCGTACCTTCACTTCCAATAATACTTATCCGATCTCCATTTTCACGAGACCGCACAAAAAGTGGCAGTTGTACTTTGTCACAATCCAAGACCATCGAAGATCTCGTCTCGTTATCTGATTTCATGCCATCTTCAGGGTTAGAGAACATTTCTAGTCTTCCTAAAGGAAGATCAAAAACACCTCTTTCTGTTAAAGGTTGTTTGGTAATTGTTGTTTCTTCAGGTTTTGCCCCTTCTTCCGAGAAGGAAAAATCAACTAGCTTGTATGATTTTTCAACTTGCAGAAAACCTGGTAAAGAGAGAGACGCTGCTGGATCATTACTTTCTAAGAGTTTCTGCACTGCTTTAATGTGATGACGGTCAAACGATGAGTCCTTGCTTACTGTCATATAATTTAATATTAGATGAATGACTCTTCTTTGTAAAGCAATCGGAATGCTAAGCAAGTCATCCTTGTTTATCGTTAGTCTGTATTTCGCTTTATGAAGTGTTATTTTATGGAGTCTTTTTTCCGCTTCTCCTTGAAGCCATTCCTCTTCTTCCGTTAAGGCTTCCGATTGCCATTGGAATACCTCATGCGCTTTCGAGTTCTCTTCTTTAATAAAAGGAAGAAGATGATGTCTGATCCTATTTCGCTGATAATCATCCTTTTCATTGGAAAGATCCAATCTGTAAGGGATGTTTTTCTTCGCGCAATAATCTAGGATCGCATTTTTATCGACGCAAAGAAAAGGCCGAATAATTTCCCCTCGTGAAAAACTTCTTTTTACAGGCATGCCTTTTCTACCGGAAAGGCTCCCTCGTATTTGGCGCATAAGCATTGTTTCTATTTGGTCGTCCCCATGATGACCAAAAACTAATTTATCAGCATTGAGGTCTTGCATTAGCAAGGCGAACCAATCATAACGGCATGCTCTGGCTGCTTGTTGAATGGAGGACCTGTCTTGTTGTTTTCTAGCAAGTACATCCGGTTCATGCAGAAAAAAAGGAAGATTTCTAGCTTCGCAAAAATCACGGACAAAGTCTGCATCTTTTTTGGAGGCCTCTCCTCTCAAGCCGTGCTCCACATGTGCAATGCTCAACACAAGCTCTAATTCCATCTGTTTTCCGATTAAAAAATCAAGAAGTGCCATACTGTCCGGGCCGCCGGAAACGGCTATAAGAAGATGATCACCTGTTTTAATCAGCTCATGTCGGGAAATAAATAACTCAATGGTTGGATTCATAACGATGCCCTATACCTTTCCCAAAAGAAAATATAGAAAGTGCAAACACGAGCCCTGCTGCAATTCCCCCGGCTTGAAGCATGGTTTCCACGCCATTTTCTAACCCTTGGAGATAGTCTCCTTCCACGAAGGCAAGCATTGTAAAATAAGCTCTACTACCTGGAACTAAAGGTAAAATTCCGGGAATTGACAGAGTTGTTACAGGGATTCGGATCTTTCTAGCAAGTAGATGAGCAATCGTAGCAGCAGTAAGTGAAGCTGTCACTGTAGCAAAAACTGATGATGCTCCTAATGACAATGTGGTCTGTAAAACAAACCACGTGACAACTCCTATACCTCCTCCCAAAAGAAGCGCCCGTTTCGGGACACTGAAAATAATACCAAAGCCTACTATTGCAAAAAAAGTAATGACTAATTCTAAAATGAGTCCCAAGTTTATCGCCACCTATTCCTTTAATAACCCTATTCATCTTCCTGTAGATCTCTCCAACTATATTTGCTTTTATTCTCTGAAATTTGAACATACTCTATAAGAACAAGGAAATCGCCATTGCAATTCCACTAGCAATCGATAGGGAAGTCAAAAGTGCTTCAACACCTCTAGCCATTCCAGCTAAAATATCTCCAGACAGCAAATCTCGAACAGCATTCGTTAAAGGAACACCGGGAACAAGTGGCATGATGGATCCAATAATAATTTGATCCAAATTCGCACCTAAGCCGATAAAAACTAGTAAAATCGAAACAGAGCCTCCGAAGAAAGCAGCAGCAAGTTCAGACGCAAATCGCACTTTGAAATATCTTTCAAATTCAACGACTACAATACTTGCAACAACCGCAGCTATGTAAGCGGGTATTAAGTCAGCTAGACCGCCGCCAAATAAGTAAGAAAATCCTCCACCGGATACTCCGGCAGCAAGGTGAATCATCCATAAAGGATATTGGACTGGTGCATTATAAATGTTTTGCAGTCTCTCCATCGCTTCTTCTACCGATAATTCTTTCGCAGTAAATTCTCGTGAAACTTGATTTACTTCCGTCACCCTGTTTAAATCCTGTACTCGATCGTCAATCCTAACCATCTGCATAAGGTCTTCTTTTCCCTTTTTTTCTTCAAAAGAAAGAAAGATCCCTGTAGTAGTAGTAAAGCAATGTACATTCGTAAAATCTGCAGCTCTGGCCATTCGTTCTAAAGTTTCTTCTACCCGATAAGTTTCCGCACCATATGTTAGCATTATTTCTCCAGCTAATAGACATATATCCATTACTTCATCTGCTGCTTTAACCATTATACGCCCCCTGGCGATCTTCTCGATCATTTATCCCACCAAGTATAAAATATATACGAAAAGAAGGAAAGAGGCAAAGGCTGAGGTTGGAAGAACACCTTTGAAAATTTTCTCTTTAGGAAGCGCTCGTTTCTTTTTTTGTCGACTTACAGGTGGAGATTTCACCGGTTTTTTAACCGCAGGGGCATGTCGAAAGATTTCTCCTTTAGTGAGGAGATTCAAAAGATCATTTTTCATCATTAGCGCATCTTTATAACGTTGCTGCATGCCTTTTTCAATTACTGGGGCATAAGGATCAAGTAGAGGACGATCTCGTAACCTTCTCATTAACTGCTTTATCCCTCCAGGTTCCTCACGCTTAAAACGCGATAGGTATCCTCTGTTCATCATTAACATAGAGACGGCAAATAAATCATACGCAGGAGCAGCCTTTCGATCTCCCATTCCCCAATAACCTCGATCAAAAAACTCTGTATACTCCTTAACAGCTCTTCCCACCTTTGTCATTCCTCCAACATCTATCCATCTTAGTGAGATTGGCTGTGCTGTTACAATTAAATTCTCTGGCTTCAGGTCTCCAAAGATCCAGCCGGCTTGATGCATACTATACAAGTCTTTTAGTAATGGAACGACTAGAATCCCAAGCCACTCCATATTTTTTTCCCGCAAAAAGTTTAGAAACGGCTCCCCTTTGATGTATTCCATCACATAAAAAGAGGTTACTCCGGTTTTGGTTATCACATCGTCCATATCTAGAAAGGAAGGTCCAAGAGTAACGCCATGGATTTTTGTCACTTGACGTAACGTCGAGGCCTCTGATGATACAGACATGGATTCTCGGGAAACCTTAATTGCCACGAGACCATTTATTCCTTCCGCCAAATAAACTTTACCAATGGCACCTTCTCCTAATAATCGAACAATACGATAATGATTACCATGCCACTTTCCTTTTACGACCTGCCCAGGGTAGAAGCTATAATCCCGGTTGTTCCATGAAGGATCCCTCATCGTCCTCATACCCTTCTTCTTTCTTCATCCTTTTGAGGTGAACCTTCATCGCTTCTTTCAAGGCTGGGCCAGTAGGTGTCACTCCTGACATCGTAATTTTTTTAAAAGCACCTTTAAGTGAATCTAACTGAGGTGTCCAGGCTAATAAACGATCGACGGGGTTTCTTTTCCCGGGAAATGAATACAGACAATAATCATTTTCTCCAGTTCTGGAATTCAAACTAATCGCTAAATCTAGTAAAGCTTCTTGGACTCTCGGAAGTTTACTTTTCATACTAGCACTTGTATCTACCAGAACTAAAATATCTAACGATGCATTTTCTCCTATTTCTTCTACTACTTCAATAAGATCTTCTCGCTTCTCTGGAGGTAAATCTTCCATCTCTTTATTTGAGCCTAAAATATTTTTAATTTCGCGATTCACCACACCGAAAATAGTCTGAGTCATCGCTTTTCGCGTTACCATTTGAACAGTTTGCGATAATTGTTTCGCATATACAACATCACTCATTCCACCGCCCGCTTGCGCAATGGCTTCTATTTCACCCAATCCCCTGGCACTTTCGTCTCCTTCATCCATAATTCCTATGACATTAACAGACACCCCTTCTTCCTTAGCCAATGTGGCAATGGCAATAGGATCTTCCCCTGAATTCGAACAACCATCCGTTAATAATAAGATTTGTCTTACAGTCCCTTGTTTCATATCCTCACGCTCCTAATCTTGTTTTACTAATAGTTTTCACAAGATTAAGAGGACTTATACTTGAGAAAAACGGCATAGCCGTCTTTTATTAAATACAGCGTGATCTTTAGCCACCCTGAGTAGCACCTATTAGTTGCTAAGCTAAGCCAATGACGATATTGTCGCCCATTTTGGTGAATAATGGTCTACTCTTACTACTAAAACTGTCATATCATCATGAATATCTCCATCCGACTCTCTTATAATTTGCTCAATCAGTAAGTCAGAAATCTCCTGAGGGTCATTTGTCTGCAAATCCCTTATGATCCGCTTCATCAACATATCCGTGTTTTCTACTCTAGTAGGGGCTTCATAAATTCCGTCGCTCATCATAATAAGCAAATCCCCTGCCTTTAGTTGTTCCGACACAACATCCACGTCGACATCTTTTATCATACCAATCGGTAAATTACTCGATTCAATAGAAAGTATTTGGTTGCCTCTTTTAATAAAACTAGGAGGCGATCCGACTTTCAAAAACTTTGCCGAACCCTCTTGTAAATCAATGACCGCTAAATCCAAGGTTGCAAACATTTCTTCATTGGACCGCAGGGATAGCACCGAATTAATCGACTTTATTGCTACCTTTTCAGCAATTCCAGATTGAAGAATCCTTTTTAAAAGACCGATTGTTTCTTCACTTTCGAGATGAGCTCTTTTACCATTTCCCATCCCATCACTAATCGCCATGGCATATTTCCCGTCACCTAATGGCATTGTTGAAAAACTATCCCCCGATATCCATTTACCTCCTTTAGCTGTGTGCGCGGCACCTTGTTCAAGAATAAATGCATTCGTCGAACCGAAAATTACCCTCGTTTCACCATTTGGACTTCGCAGATCTTCTTCGTGCTTTAAAACGATAGATTCGTTTAATATCGTGGAGAGCAAAGGAGCAATAACCTTTTCTGCCTCATTATATTTATTCGATGGAATAACCATTTCCAAGTCCACATTACCCGGATCCAGTCCATAGATTTCAACTAGATCGACATCTATTCCAAGTTTCAGTAAAGATTCTTTCACTTCCTCCTCTTGTTTATCATGTACTTCTTTCTCTCTTTGAATATCCCTTGCAAAATCCCCCATCACTTGAGAGACACCTATTAACTGATCGGCGACTAGCTTTCTGCTTTCTTCTAATTGTCTTTTTAATCGGACCTCTACTTCACGGTTTTTTAATTGCTCTTCAATCGTTGATATAACCTTTCGATCGATAAAACAATGATTTTTCCAATTAGTCAGTAATGTTTGATCCCTTATCTCACCTTCTGTATTGCAAGCTTCCATTAAAGACTCCATATACCCATACGTTTTTTGAAAATCCTTCGTCCAACATTGCTTCTTTTTTACACATATTTGACATGTCTTTTCAGTCACTCCACTTAGGAAAATATCGACTTCTTTTTGTGATTCAATTGGTTCATTCATTTTTTCTGTAAAAGAAAAGCTCTTCGACAGACTTAGGAACAACTCCGAGAATTGTTCTACTTTTCCCGCTGTCAGATCTCTTATTTTCCTTAAATACTGCTGTTGTTCCTGGGCGTGCTCCACAGTACCTGGTATGTAGCTGGCCAGACGATTCGTCCACGACTTTGGGGTGAGGAAAAACAAGGAAACTGCAAGGAGACTCTCATAAAGAGTCACTTGTAAAGGTGCTTGATTATCCGTGTACATAGCCATTAGTAAACTTGCGACAACTAGGCCGCCAGCAACGGATATCTTTCTCCCTTCTCTCAGCAAACCTCCCAATAATCCAGCAAATGCTAGAAGACTCATAGAAAATAAGTGAGTAATGTTTGCTAAAGAAAGGATCAACCCCATAATGACTCCTGTAGTTGCTCCAATCGTGGCTCCCCCGATAAACGCAAATATTAGTACAATATATTGAGCAAATATATGCTCAATGGAAAGGTCATAAATCATCCACCCTACTGTCCCAGTTAACAAAGAGCCGAGCAAAATAACTAAACAAACGACTTCCTCAGGCTTTAATGTAACTTGTCTTCTTCTTTCTAGGAAAAATGGGATGCTTTGCATAAAAATCAACGTAATAATTAGGGCTAATCCCCCTTCAACCAGCGCTGTTAACAAATGATAATAGAGAAATCCATCTGTGAATGTCAATCCTAATACACGAGTAATAACGACTGAGGTAAAAACGGCGATAGGAAAAAACTTTTCTTTCTTATCAAACCGTTGCAGAATTGCCTGTAAAATGAAATAGAAAAGAACAGCGACCGTTGTGTGCCCGGCGTAAGTGAACGATAATGTGGTTGACCCGGCAATTAAAGCAAACGCTGCCGGTAAACTCCAACTCCTTTTCCACTTAAAAACAACGGCTAAGAACGGAATGGTAAAGGGAAGCAGTTGCAGTAAGATCACAGCTCGTCCAAGTAAAAAACCAACTGCTATGATGAGCATTAAACCTCGCCATTTTGAATACGCAGCCTTTGTTGACGTTACTTTTGGCGATAAAAACGTCGATCTTAACGTACTTACAGAAGTAACAGCTTGTCCACTCATATTTGTTTCCACCTTCCTATCGATCATTTTCTCCACCACCTAATTTAAATTCGCTTCTTCATTAAAACACGTTAGAGATACAGATTTTGTCAAACAACAAGACGGAACCAAAAAAACTCTTCGACCAAAAACAACGGCAATCGTTTCTGTAAGAAGGAATGAAACAGATTAAGTTAAATCATAGGGATATTTAGTGGAAGATATTAATAGATTGGGGCGATTTAGACGATGCAATTTTTCGTAAGAGTTTTAAACGATGCTTTGTACTGTGAAAATATCATACTTCAGATGAAGAGTTCTCCATGATGACTTTTATTCTGTACAATTACTGTTTAAGTTAAGACGCAAAAAAAGTACTGTTAACCAATGACTGGCAAACAGTACTATCATAGTTTATTGTTTAATAGTTACGCTTGGAATTACGACCTCCACGCTTCGATTCTGTATTTCTTTTTAGAGATGTGAGGCGTTCTTCGCTATCTTTAAGGAAACTGTTCATTTTATCTTCGAATGAGGCGGGACGACTATCTCGCTGTTTCGATTTCGATGAAGGCTTTCGTCCATGACGTTGTCCTGAAGACACTGGAGGTTTGTCTTTTGCTTTACGAATCGAAAGGCCGATCTTGCCGCTTTTTTCCACATTCATAACTTTTACAGTTATTTCTTCTCCGACAGTTAAAAACTCATTGATATCTTTCACAAAGCTGTCTGCAACTTCACTAATATGGACAAGTCCTGTTGTTCCATCCGGAAGTTCAACAAAAGCTCCAAATTTAGTGATGCCTGTGACTTTTCCTTGATACTTAATGCCAACCTCAATGGCCATGTAAAAAATGCTCCTCCTTCATGGGTCTTAGAAAATTTTCATTTTTTTACATTATACTAAGCGCTAAATTCAAGTTTCAATCAATGTCCGATGAAGTACGAGGAAGTTGAAATAGAGTCTCTCCAGGTTTTGTTAAAAAGTAATCACGTCTTGCCAATTCTGCAATATACTCGGGATCTTGTAACCATTGTATTTCTTCTGTTAGATGAGACTGTTCTTTTTCCATGAGAGACAGCGTTTTATCTAACTGTTCCTGTTCTACTTCTTGTTGTTGAATAGAAGATTGCTGTTGGAAAAGGGTGACCCCTGTGATAGAGAAAAAGATGATCATCAATACAGCAAAAACGGAAAGCCGGCGAACTAACCCTTTGCGACGGCGTTTTCTTTGTTGTGTGAGTAGTTCTTGCTTCTCCATATATTCAGAGGTTAACTGTCTTACCTTTGTTTTCGGATTTTGCTGCATGTTAAATCACCTCGTCTCTTCACTTATTTTTATAGAACCCGCGCAGGCGGTTCAGTATTGTCTTTAAAATTTCAGTTAATTTTTTTCTTTGAGCTAAGAACGGATATCCACTAAGTTTATCTATCCATTTTAATGTAAAAAAAACAGGCCATAATGTCCACTTCAAGATAAAAGTAAGAATTATCCACACTCCTGTTATTAATATCATAACGGAGTATCCCAATTGTTTCAATAAAACTTTTACAGGATTCAAAATTAAAAGGTATACAATCCTTGCGAGTGTTGATGCAACACTTTTTATTACTCCTAAGAGCACGTCCAATATTTTTTTGTAAGACGATTCAAAAAGAGCGCGATAGATCGCATAACCAAGTAACAAAGACAGTAATAAATAAAATCTTACTTCTCCATTGTTTACATTTAATAGAACAATAAAAAACAATAAAGCATGCAGTATCCAAAATAAAATGTCACTTATAACCCTTACCCAACTTAACGCACTGTTAAAACGGATGATTCGAATATAAGTATCCAAGGAAGCTCCAAGAAAGATTCCCATTATTACACTTGCTAACATAGACAGCATTTGGATATCTAAACTCACTTAAATAACTTCCCAAACAAACCCTTCGATTTCTCGCTGTTCTGCTGGTCTAAGTATACGAGATCGTCTACTTGACCTTGAATTGATACATTCCCTTCTTCTACATCCAAGTTTTTCATTTGAAGATTGTGTCCGCGAATAGAGAGAAATCCCATTTCTGTTTCCAATAAGAATTCTTCGCTGTCGAAACTCTCTACTTGTTTTACTCCTGATATATCTAGTGTTTTCCGAGATCGAAGCATTAATTTATGTTCGCGTGTTTTCGGTCCTTGTCCTTTTTGCATATAGTCATAGGGTTGTTCCATGGCAATTTTTCCTCCTCTGCTAACTCTTTACACATAATTTATGTGAGCGTTAGAGGAAATAGAACAAGCTGTTAATTGTTCTCGATACGTTCTTCTTTTAAAATCGTATAAAAGGTAGCTGCATCTTCTTTTTTCACTTTTTCTTCTATCCGGTCAATCTGAAGAGCTACATTTTTTTGTCCAAACTGGACGTCTAACTTATCCCCTATTTTCACATTAGTACCAGCTTTTGCAGTTTGTCCATTTACTTTTACACGTCCCTGATCTGCAACCTCTTTAGCCATCGTACGTCGTTTAATTAATCGAGATACTTTTAAGTATTTATCTAACCTCATTATTGTCACTCCCGCTCTTGTCTTTTTGCTACTTCCCAAAACTCATCAAGTTCTGTTAACGAAAAATCTTCGATAGGTTTTCCTAGCTGTTGCACTTGTTTTTCAATAAACCGGAAACGTCTCGAAAATTTTTGATTTGTTTTACGCAATGCTTCTTCTGGATCTATTTCATGAAACCTAGCAATATTCACAAAAGCAAATAATACATCTCCAAACTCTTCGACAGATTTATCTTTTCTTCCTTCTTTCATTTCTACTTGCCACTCTGCAAGCTCTTCGTTCAACTTGTCCCACATCGGAGCTTCTTCTCCCCAGTCAAAGCCAACCTTGCCGGCTTTCTTTTGAAGCTTATACGCTTTTAATAGACCTGGTAGCGTTGCAGAAATCCCATCCAGTAAAGATGGTTCCTCCTCACTTGTCCCATTTTCCTTTTTTTCCTCTTTTTTAATCGCTTCCCAATTCGTCACAACATCATCGGCGTTATCTACCTCTGTATTTGCAAACACATGAGGATGACGGCGAATCATTTTTCTTGTAACACCTTCGATCACGTCTTCCACATTAAAAAAGCCATCATCCTCACCAATTTGCGCGTGAAGAAGCACTTGAAGGAGTACATCACCTAGTTCTTCTACGATATGGTCATCATCTTCTTCATCAATAGCTTCCAATAACTCATAAGATTCTTCGATTAAATATTTCTTAAGTGACTCGTGTGTTTGCTTTTGATCCCATGGACATCCCCCCGGACCACGAAGTTGCTGAATAACTTGGCGTAACTTAGAGAAGTTTCGATATAATAAGTTGTCTTCCCTCACTGGAGGAACGTAAACAGCAGTTAAGTTACTCAATGTCGTCACCCTGTCCAGTTCAAAAAGAGGAACAGAAATAAGTGTTTCTTTCTTACTCCCCGCCGCAGTTACAACGGTTACCTTATAATCAGCAGGTAGCCGCTCCATTAACAATAACTTAACTGCCGATGCACTCATTTGGTCATATACTTGTCCAATCAGAACATGCTGAGTGAGTATCAACTCCTCTGTACGCATTTCTGTCCCATCTATAAGCTGAAAACCTTCGATAGGATCTATCTTCAATGCATTAAAGGCTGCGTCAAGAAAACTCTGTCCTCCTTCTATAACAATTTGGATTTGATTTTCTTCATGCAGAAGTTTCTGCACGGTCGCTTCAGCAACCATCGGGTGACCCGGCACGGCATAAACAATCGTGTCCTGTTTCTCCAAAGCTGCATGTAATTCCTTCACAATGGCTTCGTAAACTTCATCAAATTGTTCATAAGCTTCATAAATGTGGTCAAAGCTTTGGAACTGAATTCCTTCGTCGATTAAATCTTGAACGACAGGGTGATCCTTAGTTCTCATAAATACATTACTAGCCGCTTTTAGTTTTCGATATATTCCTAAAGGAAGTTGGTCTAGATCACCTGCGCCCAGACCAATCACATGTATTGTTTTAGCCATCTTTCATTTCCTCCAATTTTAGTCTTTATAAGGAAGTATTGCTCCCAGTTTAGGAACACTCTCCCACTCCTTTTTTTCAAACAGCTTTACTTTCCATATTATTATCAGATAAATAAAGCCACCTAGCACCGCTCCTGTTAAAGCAATGATCGTATCAAATGCTCTCCCTGTTGCAAGAAATTGACCAAGCACCCACTGATAACCCCATACTACAGCAAACATGCTCATTAGACTCAAAAGCCACTTCAACCAGAAAATAAAAGTCAAGGGCGTCCAAAGCATGAGTTGTTTTATTATTACTAAACTAGCCAATCCCATCAGCATAAATGCAATGAGAGAGCTCCCCGCGCCTCCAGTGATACCATAGGTTGGAATCAAAGCAACATTTAATACTAGCTTTACAGTTAATCCTATCATTAGAACGCCCGCCGCAAGGGAAGCATTGTTAACCGCATGAAGTAATGCAGCGATAGTCATAAATAATGCCCCAAACAGAACAACAAATGCAGAGATCTGCAGTGCACCTGTGCCAAGTCTGTCCATGAACATCATGCCGTTTAAATAAGGCATAATCGTCGCTAATCCCACTGCAGCCGCCCCTCCGAATATCAGACTGACTTTCACTGCATACCCTACGTTCGTTAGGAGCAATGCTCTCTCTCTTCGTTTAAAAGCCATGGCTAGAACTGGAACTACTCCGTAAGAAAAAACGGTTGTGACGACCGCACCGAATTGAATTAATGGCCACCCTCGATCATAGATCCCTTTCGCTACTGCTGCTTCAACCGGAGATACCCCTTCAGACACCAGTAGTCGGAACATCGTCATCGAATCTATAAATTGAAAAATCACTAATGCCAATGCACTGACAGATACAAAGAAACCATTTATAAGTATATCTTTCAAATCCGTTTTCCAAGGTAGCGACTCAGATATTCGGTACTTCTTAGACTGTAAAAAAATATGATTATTTTTTCGTAGTACAAAGATAAAAATTAGAATTGCAGCTATTCCTCCAACAAATGCTCCAATACCAGCAGATGTCCCTGCTAAGTATGGGTCCCCCTGTGCCATTGCCCACCAAGCGATCCCAAGAATAACAATGACTCTCACCAGTTGCTCGACAACCTGAGAAATCGCGGTTGGGACATTGTTACCCAGGCCTTGGTATACGCCTCTGCCAATAGCTAGAAAAGGAATGAGAAAAAAAGGAAGTCCCATCATGCGAATAGCATTTATAAGCTTTGCATCTCCCATAATAGAGGCAATGACTTCGGCAAATATAATCACAAAAAGTCCAATCGATCCATGTAAAACCATAAGTGTCCCGAAAATAACTAATAGCCGTTCCTGTAACAATTTTGTACCATTCTCTTTTGATGAGTCCCTTTGTTCTGCAACAATCTTTGCAATCACAATTGGAAATCCATATGTACCTAAAACAAATGCTATCCCATATAGAGGATAGACTTGTTGATAGACATAAAACCCCGTGTCTCCAGTTAAATTTTGATAGGGGATCTTGTATAGGGCACTTAAACCTTTTGCTAAAAAAGCAGCCAAGGATAAATATAAGGCACCTCTAATCCACGCATCTTGTTTTTGCTTTTTAATATCAGCTTCCATCGCGCGAAATCCCCTTCTCCATCCACCTAATTCCATGCTATTATAGCATATATTAGAAAAGCATTAGAGTTGCTCTTATCGAAAACCTCCTCGTAAAAAGAAAGTGATCCCAAAGGCAATGGCCCTTGGGATCCTCGTTATCCGTGTTCTATTAGAAAAAGTTCAAAATGGTAAAAAACTACCTTTTTTAAACATCCTCTATTATTATTACTATGTTTCCATTTGTCGAGCTAGGAATCCGGCAGCAGTTTCCGATAGCTTTTCTTCAACATCTCCAATAGTGCCTGTCCCTTTACTCAACAGCACAACAGCACCAATAGGATCTCCGTTCGCAATAATTGGAGAGATACAGTATCCATCCAACTCATCTTTACGGTCATTACTTATGTCATACTCACCTTTAACTGCTTGAACGACTGTTTGGCGTTGCTCCATGGACTTTTCAACAATCTCGCCAATAGCTTTGTTATGGTAATCCTTCTTGGATCCCCCAGCCACCGTAATAAACGTATCACGATCAGATATAAGAATGATATGATGTAGGCTTTCATATAGTGCTTCCCCGTACTCTTTTGCAAAATCTCCCAATTCCGAAATTGGAGAGTACTTTTTAAGTATGACTTCTCCATCCCGATCAACAAAAATTTCTAATGGATCCCCTTCTCTAATGCGTAGTGTTCTTCTTATTTCCTTTGGAATGACGACACGACCTAAATCATCAATTCGACGAACGATACCAGTTGCTTTCATACGCAATGCCTCGCTTTCTAGTTGTTATATCCAAGAATGTAATAGCTGCGGAATCTTGTCTTTATTATTTGATAAAAAAAAGGAACTATTCACTAAATAAGAAAATTCGGGGAAATACCCCCGAATTTTCTTGTAACTATAAGTTGGATATATCACTAGAAATACTGGTATTCGTGCTTCTAGGTACCCTTTGTACAAGAGTAAATGTAGTCGATTTTTTATTTTATCTTTTCATTATGCCTTTGCCATTTGAACTTTTCTTACTTCACTTAACTTCCCAAGCACTTTTTCTAATATTCTCAAATACGCTTCATCTGATAATGTTTTCGTCTTTAAATGGATGACAATCTGTTTTCCTGACAACGATAAATGAAGCTTCGGAGAGATTTTATTTACAATCGTAAATAGTTTTGAACCATCAATTTGATTCGTTACTTCTTCACTTAAAGTCATTTTACACTCATTATTTCTCTCCGCTAAAGAATCTATTTTCTCTTGTTTTGCCAATAACTTCACTTTTGATACCCCGAATAGATGAGTGACCTCTTCCGGGTAATTTCCAAAACGATCGATCATCTCATTTTGTAAATCCAACAATTCTCGTTGAGACTCAAGCAATTTAAATCTTTTGTACATATCAATTTTTTGCTTTGAATCCGGGATATAGCTTTCCGGGATATAAGCATCCACTTTAATATCTAACTCAATATCCGGCTGAACCTTTTCTTTTTTGGTCCCATCTTCATCTTGTAAATCTATTTTCTCGTCTATTGCCTCTTTTAACATTTGCGAGTACAAGTCAAAACCTACAGAAGCAATAAATCCATGCTGCTCTGCACCTAACAAGTTTCCCGCTCCTCGTATCGAAAGGTCTCGCATCGCTATTTTGAAACCTGAACCAAGCTCTGTGAATTCTTTGATAGACTGCAATCTTTTTTCGGCCACTTCGCTGAGAACCTTATCACGCTGATGTGTGAAGTATGCATAGGCTACTCGATTTGATCTTCCCACGCGTCCACGGAGTTGATAAAGCTGAGATAGTCCCATTCTGTCAGCATTGTTAATGATTAGGGTATTAACGTTTGGTATGTCTACTCCGGTTTCAATGATTGTTGTCGTCACGAGCACGTCTGTATTTCCTTCTAAGAAGTCTAACATGACCGACTCAAGCTCGGTTTCAGTCATTTGTCCATGAGCATATTTCACATTTGCTTCTGGAACGAGCATAGACACTTTATCCGCCATAGTTTGAATGTCCTCTACACGATTGTACAAAAAGTAGACTTGCCCACCTCTGGCCATTTCTCTTTCAATCGCCTCGCGAACAAGCGATTCATTGTAATCAACGACATAGGTTTGAACCGGAAAACGATTTTCAGGTGGGGTTTCGATCACCGATAAATCCCTGACCCCCAACATTGACATGTGCAACGTCCTTGGTATCGGGGTAGCCGTTAGCGTTAATACATCTACGTTCGATTTTAATTGTTTAATTTTTTCCTTATGGGTCACACCAAAACGTTGTTCTTCATCAACAATTAACAGACCCAAATCTTTGAATTTAATATCTTTGGAAAGAAGTCTATGGGTTCCCACCACAATGTCGCATGTCCCTTTTTCTAAGTTGTCTGATGTTTGCTTTAGTTCTTTTCTTGATCGGAAACGACTCAGCAGGCCAATGTTAATTGCAAAGTCCTGGAATCTCTCCCGAATAGTTTCATAGTGCTGTTGCGCAAGAATGGTTGTTGGGACGAGAATTGCCGCTTGCTTTCCATCCATAATAGCTTTGAATGCCGCTCTAAGTGCAACCTCGGTTTTTCCATAACCAACATCTCCGCAAAGAAGACGGTCCATTGGCCGTTCTCTCTCCATATCTATCTTGATTTCTTCTATAGCCTGAATTTGATCTTCTGTCTCTTGATACGGGAAAGAAGCTTCAAATTCCTGTTGTTCAGCACCATCTTTAGTGAAAGCAAAACCTTTTGTTTTCTCCCGCTCTGCATAAAGTTTAATTAAATCTTCTGCAATGTCTTGGACGGAAGAGTGAACTTTTTTCTTGACCTTTTTCCAGTCACTTCCTCCAAGAGCATATAACTTCGGTTGTTTTTCTTCTGAACCTACGTATTTTTGTACTTGGTCAATTTGATCAACTGGAACATATAATTTATCATTTCCGGCATAAGAAATATGCATATAATCTTTATGAATATCTCCGACTTTTAATGTATCAATCCCTAGATACTTTCCGATTCCGTGGTTTACGTGAACCACCCAGTCACTCACTTTTAATTCCGAATAGCTTTTAATTCTTTCCGCATTGGACAATTTCTGTCTGCGCTTTGGTTTTCGGGATTTCTTCGTAAAAACCTCTTCTTCTGTTATCACAATGATTCGTTGTAATGGTAGTTCAAACCCTGTCATTAGATGACCAATTGTAATTTGAGCTTGCCCTTTCACTGGAAGTTGATCTTTATCAACAATTACTGCTTCAATCTCGTAATCTTCTAAAACACTCTTCATTCTTTCCACTCTGTCTTCTCCGGCACAGACAAATGAAATAGAATAGCCTGCTTCTTTCCAGCGAATAATTTCATTTTTTAATAAGTGCAGTTGACCGTGAAAGTTCTGCATCGTTTTACTTTGAATATTAACGATATTCTGCGGGTTTGTCGAAGGAACATGGCGTAAAAACAAACTCAAGTATAGTTTCGGAGCCTTTGTTTCTTGCATTATATTTTCCCACGGTTTAGACATGGACAGATCTGAGACTGTTGCCCCTTGCATCAGCATCGTTGTCTGCCAATCTGCTTCCTCTTTCTCTAAACTTTCCGCCATTTCTTGAACACGACTAACTTCATCGACAAACACCGCTCCACCATGAGGCAGATAATCTAGAAGCGTGTAGTGTTTGTCATAGTATAGCGACATATATTTATACATGGAGTCAAACATTGTCTTCTGTTTTAACTTTTCTATGTCCTCGCCAACTTGCTCAGCCATTTTCTCTTTCACTACAGAGTCTTTAATTTTAGCTAAACTTGTTGATAACTTTTTTTCAAGGGTATGTGCTGCCTGCTCGAATTGGTGATCGTCAAGGAGTATTTCTTTTGCAGGACCAATAATAACTGATTTAGATTGCGAGATAGAACGCTGCGTCTCCACATCAAAAAACCGTATCGAGTCCACTTCCGTATCAAAAAGTTCCATACGAATCGGGTGCTCCTCCGATAATGGATAGATATCTACAATTCCACCACGCACACTGATTTGTCCCGGAGCAGAAACCATATCAACTCGTTGGAATCCCATGGATACACACCTGAATATCGTTGACTCTAAATCTATTTCTTCGCCTACCTGTAAAGTTAGTTGCCTCGTCATCCACATTTCAGCAGGAGGCAGTAGTCGCCTCACTCCAGCAACTGGTGTAATAATAATCGTTTCCTTTTTAGATACCCACCTATTGAGCGCTTCCATCCGCTGTCCCCGTAATTCAGGACTCGCGACGGCTATTTCCGAGGAAATAAGTTCGTTTACTGGATATAAAAAGACATCCTCTTCCCCAAGAAGAGAAACTAAGTCATCATATGTCTTTTGCGCTTGAAATAAATTGTGAGTGACAACTAGCTGTGACTTTCCAGTTTTCTTAAATATTGACGCAAGCATTAAAGACCTAGCAGAACCGGATAAACCTGATACCATCTGTTCTGAAAGGTTAGCCTCTAATCCTTCTATAATGCTTGATATCTCGTCTCCATGATATGTTGATGTAATTAACCCTTCCAAGGCCTTCCCCACCTTTATAATCCATTGCATTGCATATTAACTTAAAATAAGTACTGATTACGAAACACTGTATGCTTCTTTCATGACAAAAGTACTTATCGGCTATCTGTGAATGTCTACTCTTCTCTCAACTATAATCGAGAATCCATGTTTCAGAATGTAAAATTACTTTCATTATGTTTATCGTCTGTTAATTCTCTGATGTGCTCGGTACCTGAACTCTTAACAGTGTAACGCAGAAAAACGCTTTGGCATATTTTGCCAAAGCTTGTCAAACGCCGTCGCTAGTTAAGAAAAGATTCTCTCTCATGATAATCCGGATGCTCATCCAATGTTTGCTCACAATCCTCGCAAATCGTACGCACATGGACATGTCCATTTGAATCTTGTTCTATCATTTCCTGTCTGTCTTCGTCACTTAGTTGTTCAAATCCTAGTTGTTTCTCGTCTACAGCTGATTGAATTGAAGCCATATGCTTTTGACAATGTCGGCAGTAATAATGAATAGGCATTCTCTTTCGTTCCTCCTTGTAGCTCGAGACTCGCTTCTTACTTAGTATTAGCAAGCTTCAAAGAAGGTATTCAAGAAAGAGAATCTTAATTATTAAATTCGTTCATTACTTTCAAAAAGTCTTTTTCAGTCCACGATAAGGCTGCCTCGGTAGCCTTATCTACTGCTTCATCTATTTTCTGCCTGTCATCCGGCGGAAAAGTGCCTAGAACATAATCAGGAATAGCTGTACCAGGCTCTGGCCGGCCTATTCCAACACGAATTCGATTAAATTGATCAGTACCAAGATGCTGTACAATTGATTTCATCCCATTATGTCCACCTGGACTTCCTTTTTGCCGCAAACGAATTTTCCCGGCGGGTAGATCTAAGTCATCGTAAATGACCAGTAGCTGTTCTTTGTCCATCTTAAAGTAATTCATCAATGGAACAATCGATTCTCCTGATAAATTCATGTACGTGAGCGGTTTCAATAAGAATACTTTATCATTCCCAACTTTTTTAAATCCAAAGGCACCTTTGAACTTTGCCTGATCTAATTCGATGTTTAAATTATTCTGACATTTGTCAATGACTTCAAAACCAACATTATGCCTAGTCCTATCAAATTTTTTCCCTGGATTACCTAGTCCTACAATCAGCTTCATGGGTCCCTCCTCTGGTGAGGGTTCATGAGCACTTCGTTGGAACAGCTTTGACAAAAACATCGTGCTCTCTCCTCATTTCTTTCCGGTTCAAATACTATTTCTGTTATCCATTATACGCGATTATATTTTGTAATGTAAGCTAATTACATAATACGCAGCGTCATTATTAAAACTTAAAGGGTATAACCTGAGCGGTTATACCCTCAAACGATATTTTATTTGTCTTCAGTTTCCTCTTTATCTTCAGCACCAACAAGTTCTGGCTCTTTTTCTTCCGTTCCTTCTTCTGGTTCTTCCGGCTCTTCAGTAGGCGCTAAGATAGAAACAACAACTTCTTCTGGATCGTTATTAAATTCAAATTTAGCACCACTCTTTAGATCTTTCACCTGGATAGAATCATTGACATCTAATTCAGACACTTCTACGTCGATAGAATTAGGTAAGTCGTTTGGCAAGGCGCGAACGGAAAGCTCATGTACCGCTTGCTGAAGAACGCCACCCTCTTTAACACCGATTGATTCTCCTATTACGTGTACAGGAACATCTGCGTCCATTTCAACCTTCATATCAACCGCATAAAAATCTACATGAAGAACACGGTTCTTAATACGATCTACCTGCATATCATAAATCATTACGTCTGTTTTCTCGCCATCTAGTTCAAGCTTAAAAACACCTGTTTTTCCTTGGTCGCGCAATGTTTTAATAAATGCAATCTCCTGCACGGAAACTGCCTTACTTTCATATGTTTTACCATATACTATCGCAGGGATATTCCCTTGATTGCGAATTTTTGACAATCTAGAATTTCTTAAGTCTTCTCTTACTGCTGCTTGTAATGTTGTAGTCATATACACTCACCCTTATCATTTTTTAGGTCTTTCACTTGTTTACCCATAATACAAAACATTAAAACGTCTTTTTCCAATGGAAAAGAACTTTCCATTACAAAATCTCATCTAAGCATAACATTTTCTGAGCATTTTGTAACTTAAGTTACTTAATCAAACAAATAGCTGACAGATCGTTCCTCATAAACATGGACAATTGCTTTGGCTAGAAGTGGTCCTACCGATAATTGCGTAAGGTTATGAATACGCTTTTCTTCAGGTAATGCAATCGAATTGGTAACAACAAGTTCTTTGATTTGTGAATTTCCTATTCGCTCGATAGCTGGTCCAGAAAGAACTGGATGTGTACTACAAGCATACACTTCTTTCGCACCTTTTTCGATGATGGCGCTTGCTGCCAGTGTCATCGTGCCAGCAGTATCAATGATATCATCGATAATTATTGCCGTCTTTCCTTCCACATTCCCAACAATATTCATGACTTCGGACACATTTGGTTTTGGTCTGCGTTTGTCAATAATTGCAATAGGCGCTTTTAAACGATCAGCTAATTTACGTGCTCGTACAACTCCACCGTGATCAGGGGAAACGATTACGGTATCACCCAGGTCTTTTTTCTCAAAGTAGCTAGCTAGAATCGGCACACCAAGGAGTTGATCTACTGGAATATCAAAGAACCCTTGAATTTGAGTTGCATGCAGGTCAAGAGAAATTACTCGGGTTGCCCCTGCTGTTTCCAAGAGGTTTGCTACAAGCTTTGCCGTTATCGGTTCTCTCGATCTTGCCTTTCTGTCTTGCCTTGCGTAACCATAGTACGGCATCACAATATTAATAGTATTTGCAGACGCCCGTTTCAATGCATCAATCATAATAAGCAGTTCCATAATATGCTCATTTGCAGGAGAGGAAGTAGATTGGATCACAAAAATATCGCATCCTCGAATACTTTCTTCAATATTAATTTGGATTTCGCCGTCACTGAATCTCTGTACCGAGCTTTTACCCATTTCTACCCCAATTTCACGTGTGATTTCATGTGCCAAATCGGGATTTGAACTCAACGTAAATACTTTAAGCTTTTTATCTTTGTACTGAGCCATCGTTTTGAAAACCTCCATTTAATTTAACAGTGAATCAGAGTTATAGTATGTCCTTTGCTTCCTGTCTGTGGTTACTTCTTATTTTTCACATAACCTTCTTTATTCGTCTGGCGCTCTCTTGCAATAGCAAGAGACTCTCCAGGGACGTCATTTGTAATCGTAGAGCCGGCTGCAACATAGGAACCTTCGCCTATTGATATAGGTGCAATTAAATTAGAATTACAACCGATGAAAGCTCCGTCCCCTATTTTTGTTAAATACTTATTTGTACCATCGTAATTAACTGTAATAGAACCACAACCAACATTCACACCTGCACCAATTTGTGCATCTCCTAAATAACTGAGATGAGAGGCTTTGCTTTCATCACCCATGGAAACCTTCTTTAATTCCACGAAGTTTCCAACCCGAACCTGATTTCCTAGTTTTGTTTCAGGACGCAAATGTGAGAACGGACCGATAGATACTCGTTTCCCTACATCACTTTGATGAACTACAGACTGCTTCACGACAGTTTCATCACCTATAGCGCTTTCCTTCAACTCACTGTGTGGCCCAATATGACATCGCTCTCCGATAATTGTATTACCATGTATCACTGTTCCGGGGTAAAGAACGGTATCCTTTCCAATAGTGGCCTCAGGTGAGATATACGTCTGATCCGGGTCAATAATAGTGACCCCTTCTTTCATCCATCTTTCATTGATCCGTTTTTTCATCCACTTCTCCGCTACACTCAATGCAATACGATCATTTATACCCATTGTCTCATTAAAATCCGCTGTTTGATATGCTTCTACTGCTTCGCCTTGCTTTTGTAGAATCTCTATCACATCCGGTAAATAATACTCACCCTGTACATTATCATTACCCACTTTTTGCAATGAATTAAAAAGAAACTCATTATCAAAACAATAAGTACCTGTATTAATTTCTTTTACCTCTTTTTCTACTTCAGATGCATCTTTATGCTCGATTATTTTTTCGACACTTTGTTGCTCATTTCTTATGATACGTCCATATCCAGTCGGATTATCCGCATAAGCTGTCAAGATGGTCGCTTTTGCTTGCTTTGATTCATGGAAATCCATTAATTCATTCATTGTTTCCTGCGTTAATAGGGGAGTGTCTCCGCAAACTACAATCGTAGTACCTTGTTTTTTATGTAATGTATTTTCTGCTTGCATAACTGCATGCCCCGTGCCGAGCTGTTTTTCTTGAATTGCATATTCACTAGCGTTCCCTAATTGGTCCCTTACTTTTTCAGCACCGTGGCCCACTACCGTTATCATTTGATCCACTTTACAACGTTGCAACACATCAACAATATACTGCACCATTGGTTTTCCGCATACAGGATGTAGTACTTTATAAAGGTCAGATTTCATTCTGGTACCTTTTCCTGCAGCTAATATCACTGCATATCGCTTCGTCATTTTCATACCCTCCAAGGCCTGATTTTCCATTATGAATATATCCTATATTACCCTTGATTTCAACCTATCACAAGAGAAAAAGCGTAAGCCTCTTGAAAACCGACAAGAAATTAAACCTTAAAAACCCTTTATTTCCAGCACCTGCATGTAAATCACAGGAACTCTAATGATAAGTACTGAACATAGTTCATGATGTGTGCTGTATATTAATATAAATCAAAAAAAAACCTAGCCAAATTACAGCCGGCTAAGTTTACACATTTATTAGCTTTATGATGCTCCTGCTTCTTCAAATTCTTCATTTTCTTCTTTTGCACGATCATATTCCGTCATCACTGCCAGTTGAATTTTTTCCCTGGTCTTAGATGAAATTGGATGTGCAATGTCCCTGAATTCCCCATCTGGTGTCCGCTTGCTAGGCATAGCCACAAATAAACCATTATTACCATCTATGACACGAATATCATGAACGACGAACTCGTCGTCGATGGTAATAGATGCAATCGCTAACATTCGACCTTCCGTACTAACACGACGAAGTCTCACATCTGTTACTTCCATTTCTGCCACCACCTTTATCCCATTTAAATAGTTCCTGTTAACTCGTTTCGCTATTAAATTGAAAAATCCTTCTTTTTTTAAATAAAAAAACTAAAATATTCGCAAATAAATTAAATTGCTAATAAGCTTAACTACTACTTCGAAAACGGTTACGTAAACTGTTATTAAAAAATTATGCTTGGAAGAATCAGTGAAAACTTCTGTGTAAGAATGATCCATTCGAGATCCGACTGAGCATTAAACAACAAAACTCAAAGACATATTCATGCAGTACCAAAAAAACATCCGCTAAATAAGCAGATGTTAGGCCTAGTGTTCTATTAAGATAAAGAGCGGTCAAATATATTGCCTCTCTCTACTTGTATCGTTTTCGCCTTTACATCAACGTGAGATAGCTTTGTTAAAGATGTATAGTCGCTAACGAGTTTTTCCTCTTCATGTATGGCTTCTGTTAAAACACCGACTCCTGCAACATTTGCTTGAAACTCTTGGACTAAATCCATCATCCCACGAATCGTCCCTCCAGCTTTCATAAAGTCATCAACAATTAATACATTTGAATGAGGCTTTAAACTTCGACGGGCAAGTGACATCGTCTGGATGCGTTTCGTTGAACCCGAGACGTAATTAATACTCACGATCGATCCTTCTGTTATCCTCTGTTCGTGTCGAACAATCGATACGGGTACATGTAAGTGCTGAGCGACTGCATAGGCAAGGGGAATCCCCTTTGTAGCCATTGTCATCACTGCGTCAATTCTTTCCTTCCGGTAATATGACGCAAAAACTCTCCCTAATTGTTGGGTAAGTGAAGAATCCCCAATGATATCCATCATGTACAAATAACCGCCAGGAAGTAACCTGCTAGGATCTTGTAACTGGACAAGAAGTTGATCAATAAGGTCGGTCGCTTCTTTTTCGTCGACCGTAGGAACAAATGTAACTCCACCTGAGGCTCCAGCTGACGTTTCCACATTTCCTAAACGATTCATCTCAAGAACTTCTTTAATTATTCCTATATCTTCACTTATCGAGGATTTAGCTGATTCATATCTCTCAGCAAAAAAAGTAAGTGGGATCAACTGGTGTGGGTTTGATAGTAAATATTGAGTCATATCCACTAAACGACCGCTTCGGCGAAATTTCATAGCTACCTCCGTAAAATCCGAATATTTTAACAGTAATATATCATTTTTATCCGGGTTTAACAAGGGAGACTGTCAAAGTATATAAGAAAAGCTGCATTGCAAACTTTAAAAAACTATCATCTGTTATAATTTTTTACTCGACGGTCTCTTTATTCCTGCCGTCCTCCAATTAATCGAACAACAAACACACGATCCATAAATCCTTTCAGACCATTATACAAGCGGTCCGCTTTCGCTTTACTCATTGTTAACGAAAAAACAGTCGGACCACTGCCACTCATTACCGTTCCTTCTGCACCAAATCTCACTAGACTTTCTTTAATATATTCCACATCCGGGGCTAACAGAAACGTTGTTGGCTCCATAACATTCTCGAGCCTTCTACATATGCCTTGGAAATCTTTTTTTTCAATCGCAGAAATCATCCCTTCCGTGTCAGGAGATTTCATGTTATTTAAGTCTAAACCTTCATAAATATCCTTCGTGGAAACTCCTCGAGGTGTTTTCGCCAAAATAACCCAACAAGGGGGTGGTGAAGGTAAAAAAGTAAGATCTTCTCCTCTTCCTCTTGCAATTGCAGTACCTCCGTACACGCAGAAAGGAACATCCGATCCGATTTGCAGACCTATTTGAGCAAGTTCCTTTAAAGATAATTGCAAATCCCACATGTCGTTAAGTCCTCTCAACACTGCTGCCGCATCGGTGCTTCCACCGGCTAATCCGGCTGAGATTGGAATTACCTTTTCTATAAATATTTTGACACCCGAAGTAATCGAAAACTGATCCTTTAACAGCTGTGCAGCTTGGTAGGCTAAGTTTTGTTTATTACTTGGGACTTGTCCTTCCGTTACTTCGACAATTATTTTGTTTTCATCGATTAGTGTTAAATGAATACGATCAGCTAGATCAATCGTTGTCATAATCATTTCTACATCGTGATAGCCATCACTTCGTTTTCTTAATACGTCCAACGTCAAATTGATTTTCGCTGGAGCCTTTACCACCCTATACATGAACTCACCTGCTTTTTTCCGTCAAATCTACTTTTGCTATTTTACCACTTCTTTATCCTCCATACTACCTTATTTTGCTGAGCAAATCGAACAAGAAAAAGAAGAAGTATAGAGGTTGCCCCCTAACTCCTTCACGCCGCAATAAGTTTTTTGTTACTTACCTAACCGTTGTTCTGCTAATTCGATAGCCCGTTTCACCATATTCCCAGCATCACGGGACCGAATTCCGCCCCAGCCTTCTTTCTTGACTGTATCGTAAAAACCAAGTTCCTTCGCCAGTTCCTCTTTAAAAGATTCTGACATAAGTCCTCTTCGTCTACTCATCGGCAGCATCCCCTTTTATAAATTATTGCGACAAGCCTTAGTCTTTCCTGCTATAAAAGGTTTTACGATAACAATGATTGGATACATGGGTAAAAAAAAACAAT
>NZ_JBIMEV010000042.1:0-39880 GCF_051262595.1 Salipaludibacillus sp. CF4.18 | reverse complement strand
AATGGGAAGATTTACGACCGGAGTCACCGTCATTACGACAGAAGTAGATGGTGAAGTGCACGGAATGACTGCTAATGCTTTTATGTCTGTATCTCTCGAACCGAAACTGGTACAAATTTCAGTGGCAAATAAAGCGAAAATGCTGAACTTAATTAGTGAATCAGGCACATACACAGTAAATATTTTATCTGGAGACCAACAAGATATTTCCATGCAGTTCGCTGGGCAAAATAAAGAAGATAAAGAAGTAGAATTTGAAACATTTGAAGGATTACCAATCATTAAAAACTCTATCGTGAGTTTGGCATGCAAAATATATGATACGCATGAAGCTGGGGATCACACTTTGTTTATTGGTGAAGTGCTAAACCTGAAAATCCAAGACGGGGATCCACTCGTTTATTTTGAAGGGAAATACAAAGAATTTAAATAGATAGAGAGTTTTGTTCAAGGAGGGGCAACGATGAAAACAATCCGAGTTGGTTACCCGATTTCCAATTACCTGCAAATGATTAGTGAACCGTGTGTGATGGCTTTAGGCTTTTTTGATGGCGTCCATTTAGGTCACCAACAAATTGTTAAGACAGCAAAAACGATTGCCGATCAAAGGGATCTTAAGCTCGCTGTGATGACGTTTTCCCCTCACCCAAGTTCTGTGATAAAAAAGGGAAAGCAAGTCACGAAATACATTACCCCGATTGCCATAAAAGAAAAAACCTTTAAAAAGTTAGGGGTAGACATATTATATGTCGTGGAATTTACCAGCCAAGTGGCGAAAATTCCTCACGATACTTTTGTGGAAGAATACCTATGCGGATTAAAATGTAAACATGCGGTAGCAGGTTTTGACTATAATTATGGCTTTAAGGGTAAAGGCGACATGGCACAGCTTAACGTCGATGCAGCAGGGCGATTTGGCGTAACCACCGTGGAAAAACAAGAGAAATGTCATCATAAAGTAAGTTCCACATTGCTTCGTGAACTCATCTCTTCAGGAAGAGTCGATGAAGTCCCGACATATCTTGGAAGCAGGTATGAAGTAGAAGGTGTATTGAAGAAAAATAGTTGCGGATACACCCTTAATATTGATTCTGATTATTTTCTGCCGTGTTCTGGGAGTTATGAAGTGACATTAATAAAAGGGATAGCAGTGGCAAAGGGGATATGTGAAGTGACTTCTAGTGACCGTCCCGGACAACTTCACATTACTGCGTTCTATGGAGATCTTTTTGAAGATGATAAACAAGTTCACTTACAATGGGAAAACTTTATTGCGGATTACCACATGGATGCTTTTCATGCACAAGCTCGATTCGATGAAATGGAATTGAGCTTGTAGCCCCTCCAAAACAAAAGTCTAATGGTAAATATCTTTTCAATGTTTTTATAAACGAAGCAAAGACTATATTTTATAAATGGAAATGCTTTATTAACTCTCTAAAACAAACATTTGTATATCTTTCTAAATAATAACTAATGTCAAAAACATAGTGATTCTAGCAATGTAACGATTTATCTCATTATGATAAAGTTGTTATGATAAATAAGATGAGGCATGTAACATAATAAATAATTTTGTAAGCGCTCTTAATTTAGGGGGAGCATCCTAAAGCTACGTATAACAATAGGCAATATTAATATTACTATTAGGAAAAATAATAAAATTTATAGGGGGAGAATATGAAAAATCAAAAATCGTGGGGTATTGCATTAACAATTGGAAGTCTACTTATGTTGGGGGCTTGTGGAGAATCAGAGAACGGCTCATCAGAAGCATCAGGAGAAAATACAGGGTCTGAAACAAACGAAACGTCTGAGGCATCAGGTGAAACAATAGAATTTGCTTATTCTCATGTCTTTCCATCTAATCATATTATGGAAACCGAAATTGCTAATACCTTTGTGAATGGGGTGAAGGAAGCGACAAATAGTGTAGTTGAAATTACAACTTATCCAGGTAATCAACTAGCAGATCCAGAGGGACATTTCGATGCAGCAGCTACGGGAGTTGCGGACATTGGAATGGGTGTGCATAGTTATACGCCTAGTCAATTTCCTCTTACTTCTGTTATGGAACTTCCTTTCATAAGTGAAACTGGGATAGAAGGATCGAACATCTTATGGGATTTATACGAAGAGTTTCCTGAACTACAAGATGAATACTCAGATGTGGAACCATTATGGTTTTCTACTTCTGAACCTGGACAGATATTTACAGTAGGCAAACAGGTAAAGAGTGTTGAAGATTTAGAAGGAATGAGAATCCGCTCTCCATCCGCTGAAGTAAACGCTTGGCTTGAAGAGTTAGGAGCCACACCTATCTCCATGCCAATGAACGATGTTTATGAAGCATTAGAAAGGGGTGTTGTGGACGGGACTGTTGGTCCTATCCATACACTACTAGACTTCAGTCTACAAGAAGTAGTTGATTATGTAACAGTTGGGGACTTTTACATGACCACGTTTTATTCTGTTATGAATCAAGATAAATGGGAATCACTTAGCGATGACATTAAAAGTTCTATGGATGAAGTAAAAGGTAGACACATGGTTGAGGTTGCAGGTAATGTGATTGACGAAAGATCTATAGAAGCTATAGAAGCAGCAGAAGAAGCAGGAGCCGAGTTTTATGAATTGAGTGATGAAGAGTTAGAAGAGTGGAAGGAGAAAATGAACCCCGTTATCGAAGATTGGATCGCTGATAAAAATAGCAAAGGACTTCCAGGACAAGAGATTTATGATAGAGCGTTAGAACTAAGCGCTGAATAAAACTCTACAAGTTAAATTTTAAGCCAAATTTCCTAAGGGAACTCTCTTAAGAAATTTGGCGTTTTACAAAGTGGTCTCTAAAATTAGATTTAAAGAGAATGGTGTAGTAATTAAGATAATCATTCTTTCATTTCCAACTTACATAAAATAATTGAAATCATATATGATTTGATATATAATAATATTAAGATAGGTTTAATTGTGTAAGTGTTTTCAACTAAAACTGAGGAGGAAGTATATATGACTAAAAGTTATCAAGAAATTAGACAGAAATTAAGAGGTTCCATTTGTCCTGTTATTACCCCATTTAAAGCAAATCATGAGATAGACTTCGAAAAACAATCGGAACTAATTGAGTTTCAATTAGCGAACGGTACTCACGGAATCTCTGTAACGGGTACATCCGGTGAACCTAGTTCGCTTACAACGGAAGAACGCGTTCAAGTTATGGAAAATGCAATGAAAACGGTAAATGGTAGAGTACCATTTGCTCCAGGAACTGGGTCTGTAAACCATGATGAAACAATGTATTTAACAAAAAAAGCTGAAGAGATGGGTGCAGATGCAGCGATGGTTATTGTTCCTTACTACAACAAACCAAATCAGCTTGCTTTATATAAGCATTTTAAAACTGTTGCAGATTCTGTTGAGATTCCTATTATTATATACAATATTCCCGGTCGTACTGCACAAAACATGGAAGTTTCGACTATGGCACGTTTGGTGAAGGACTGCCCCAACATTGTAGGTGTGAAAGAGGCCAATAAAGATTTTGAACATGTAAACAGAGTAATGCTCAACTGTGGAAGAGATTTTCTCTTGTACTCGGGAATAGAACTGCTTTGCTATCCGATGCTTGCAATCGGTGGGGCAGGATCAATCAGTGCTACAGCAAACGTTGAGCCTAGGAAAGTAGCTGACATGCACAATGCTTGGGAACAAGGAGACATCAAGAAAGCACAAGACCTTCATTATGAACTAATGAATTTAAATGATGTTCTCTTTAAGGACACTAACCCAGCTCCATCTAAAGCCGCATTAGGTATGATGGGGAAAATCAACCCTACTTTACGTTTGCCAATGGATCTTCCTTCTAAAGAACTTCAAGATGAAATCCGTGAAACTTTGAAGCAGTATAACATCGAAACCCCAAATACTATATAAAAAAAGAAAGGAAAGATTTAATAGTCTTTCCTTCTTCTTTACATTAATTATGAAAGCGTTTAAAAGTGTTGGTAGGGATCCTTTGGCTAATTCCAAGAATTCCACTAAATCGAAGGTAATTAGAAGAAAACTTACTCATATGTACTTCCTTCTAAAAAACTTTCAAGAAAGTGATGTTTCTCCTAGCTAGGAGGTATAAAATAGAGCTGTTGAATTAGGCTCTCTATAACAGGGGTGTTTTACTATGATTAAATTTACAAATGCCTTAGAGAAAATACTTAATCCAGTTAATTATGTTTTGCACCGTATATCAAACGTTATATTATTAGTCGTTACGCTGATGATTACTTTTGATGTGATTGGAAGGTATTTTTTCAATAAGCCCATTTCTGGAAGCTTTGAACTAACAGAATTTGGATCAGCTATATTAGTGTTTTTTGCACTTGCTATTACACACAAGCACAAAGAGCATATTGCAATTGGCTTTATTGTCGATAAATTAACTAAAAAAGCAAAAAATATCATGGAAGGTTTCATTGAGTTATTTGTTTTTGTAGTTATTTTCTTCATGAGTTGTACCATTTTTATTGAAGCTTTGCGCCTTATGGGGCGAAATTTAACAACTAGTGATTTAAATTTGCCTGTATATCCATTTATCATAATCGCTTCTGTTGGAACGTTCGCCTTTGCATTAGTGGCTTTAACGAACGGACTCAAACATTTTGTGAAGGCGGTGGATAAGACATGAGTCCAGAAACTATAGGAATTTTAGGAATAATAGTATTATTGATTCTGTTCGTAATAAAAGTTCCTGTAAGTATTGCATTAATTTTTGTTGGAACCGTGGGATTTGGTTTCATTAGAGGTTTCGATACAGGACTTATTCAATTAGGAAATACGCCATTCGGTACAGCTAGCTCTTATTCTCTTAGTGTTATTCCTTTGTTTATATTAATGGGTATGATCCTTTCTTTCAGTGGACTCGGACAAGATTTATTCCGGGCAGTGGACTCGTGGCTAGGTCATATAAAAGGGGGAATGGCTTTAACGACTATTGGAACGAGTGCCATATTTTCTTCTATTTCTGGCTCGGTTAATGCGACGACTGCAACAATGGCTCGTATCACGCTGCCAGAAATGAAAAAATATAACTATAGTCCAACGTTATCTGCTGCTTGTGTTGCAGCCGGAGGGACGTTAGGGATCTTGATTCCTCCAAGTGTCATTTTAATACTTTACGGGATTCTAACGATGGAACCTATCGGTGAATTGCTCGTCGCCGGTATTATACCTGGGATTGTAAATATGCTTCTCTTTATGGTAGTTGTATACCTATGGGTGAAGAAAGATCCCTCGGCAGGTCCTCCTTCGGAAAAATCAACTTGGAGTACGAAATTCAGATCACTTTCCAAAGTATGGCCTTTTATGGTTTTGTTCTTAATGACAATCGGTGGAATTTATTTGGGTGTATTTACTCCGACAGAGGCAGGAGCAGTTGGATCTTTCGGTGCATTAATTTTATCTTTAGTTACACGAAGATTAAATATTAAGAAATTAATGGAATCCTTGGGAGAATCAACACGCTTATCAGCGATGATCTTTTTGATTTTAATTGGGGCTGATATTTTTAGCCAATTCTTATCTATTAGCCGCATCCCTGCTCAAATAACAGCATTTGTTAATGGACTTGATTGGTCACCTTTAATGATAATGGTTATGATTCTTCTCGTGTATTTTGTACTAGGGCTATTTTTAGAAGGTATTGCTATATTAGTCCTCACTCTACCTGTTATATATCCGTTAGTTGTACAGCTAGGGTTTGATGGTGTCTGGTTCGGTGTAATTATGGTTATGGTTATGAACATTGGTCTAATTACTCCACCACTTGGTATTAGTGTATATATCATTAGTGGTGTTATGAAGGATATCTCTATTGAGCGAATATTTAAAGGGGTCATTCCTATGGTTATTGCTATGATTGTCGCTGTAATCTTGTTCATAGCATTTCCTGAGCTAATCACATTTTTGCCGCAGTTAATGAGAGGTTAAAATGAGATAAACTTGTTATTAGAGCTACTCGTTTTTCCTTATCAAAAGGTTTGATTAGTGTATTCTAGTTTAAGAGACATAATAATAAAGTTACATTCCAAAAGGCATGAAAAAGTAGAGTTTTGCTTTTTTATGCCTTTTTTGAAACTTTGAAATTAAATATCACTACCTATAGAGGCTAAAATATGTTTGATTACTTAAATCTACAGGATAATAAGTAAAGTCAAAAACCTAGTGATTCTAGCAATGTATCGATTTATCTGGATATGATAAAGTTGTAAGTATTCAGAGTAAATAGAACGATATTTTTAAAACAGAGGAGCTCTATTATGATCAAAGATGAATTGCAAGCGTTGAAAAGAAATTGGGAAGAAGGATATTTTCCACAATGGCTAGTCTTGGATCCAGAGGTTTACGAACTAGAGCAAGAAAAAATATTTGGAAAGACATGGTTGTTTTTAGGTCACGAGTCTGAGTTGAAAAAACCTGGTGATTATATCACAAGAATGATGGCAGATGACCCGATCATTTTAACGAAAAATAAAAAAGAAGAGATTAAAGCGTTTTTAAATTCCTGTTCTCATCGGGGCACTCGCCTATGTACCGAAGATTACGGGAATAAGAAAGCGCATACATGCCCGTATCATGGATGGACCTATAGTATGGATGGAGACTTAATCGGTGTTGTAGCCGGCAATAAATTATTCGGAGAAAAAATGGATAAAAGCGAATGGGGGCTTCGTCAGGTCCCACGCGTAGAAAGCTATCAAGGGATGATTTTTGGGAACTTTGATAAGGGGGCTATATCACTTGAAGAATATTTGGGCGATATGAAATGGTATTTTGACATTATGCTTGGCCGAAGTAATGGTGGTATGGAAGTAAGGGGAGTTCCACATCGCTGGATAGCGAAAGCAAATTGGAAAATGACGGCCGAAAACTTTGCTGCTGATCCTTACCATGTTCAGTCAACCCATCGATCTGCTGTAGAAATGGACCTGACGCCAACATCGGATCCAATGTACGCTTCTTATGGCCACCAGGTTGTACTTGATAATGGACATGGAATTAATGTTATTACTTCATCTACAGGAGAATCAGCTAACAAATATCAAGGTCTGCCGGAATATTTATGGTCGGAATTCGAGGGAAATCTAACAAAAGACCAGTTAGATGTTTTTTCTAAGGTCACTAACTTTGTAGGAGGAGTATTCCCGAATTTGTCTTTTATAAGTACAGGGAGTGGCTCGGAAGAGACGAAGCATAACCACATTAATTTTAGGGTATGGCGTCCAATTGGCCCCGATAAAATTGAAATCTCGGTATGGTATATGATCGATAAAGATTTATCGGAAGATTACAAGGAAAAGTCGTATAAAGGCTTCCTCAATACATTTGGTGCGGCAGGTACTCTTGAACAAGACGATACAGAAATTTGGGCAAGGATTGTTGAGGCTAGTCAGGCAAGAATGGCAAGAGACCGAAAGTTAAGTTATAACAATGTTATCAATTATCTCATGGGGCTTGATAATTTACAGCAGGACAAGGAATTTCCAGGACCGGGAATTGCTTATCCGACTTGTTATACGGACCATATCGCTAGAAGCATGCACGAATACTGGCTGGAGCTTATGACAAAAGAAGAGGGGGAGGAGACATAGAATGAATGCCGAATTGCAATTTGAAATCACTCAGTTTTTGAATCTTGAAGCTTATCTCTTAGATCATCGAGACTATGATAAGTGGCTTAATCTCCTGGCAGATGATATCCGGTATGTCATGCCAATGCGTGTAACGGTGGATAGGAAAGGAGGATCCAATATAAACGATGAAATGACATATTTCGACGAGAAAAAAGCTGACATTACGATGAGAGTGGAGCGGCTTTTTACTAAATCAGCATGGGTAGACAATCCGGCGACTAGGCAGCGGCATTACGTCAGCAATGTGATGGTGACAGAAGGTTCTAGGGAGAATGAGTACCACGTAAGGAGTTACTTTTTATACAAAAGAAGCAGAAGTTCCGATTTGGAGACTGAGGAGATATTTGGAGAGCGAGAAGATATCCTCCGCCGAAAAGACGGGGGATGGAAAATTGCATCACGTAGGATTTATGCCGATCAATCGGTACTTACTGTGAAGAACTTAGCGATGTTTTTATAGAACATTTGATAAACAAGAAGTATAGATTTATAAAATTAAATGAAGTCTCCCTTCCTGCGGTATTCTAACGGATTAACACCCACAGCTTGCCGAAAAGCTCTACTTAATTGACTTTGATCATTATAGCCAATCTGCTCTGCGACGTCTATTAGAGGAAGAGAGGAAGATAAAAGCAGTTCTCTAGCTTTTTGTATTCGAACTTTCCTCACATATTCCATAGGGGACATCTTTAAACTTTCCCTAAACAGAAGACTTAAATGACTCTCGCTTATATAGACCTCATTAGCTAAAGTTTTCAACGTAAGTTTTTTAGATAGATTTTTGTCGATGAAATAAAATAAATGTTGGAAGCGAGAGTCTAACGTTGGCGAAATTTCTTTTGTGTAAGGCCTTATGATCGTTAGTATTTCTGCAAACCACTGAAGTGTTAAAGCATTATAACCAAGTAAGTCAATCGTTTGATTTAAACCAAAATTAAACTCACCATTCGCAGGAGAAAAGGGATTTCTTTTGCTTGGTGACCAATTGTTATAGAGGTGTTCCCATAAAGTAATTAGCTTTTCTACTTTTTCGCTGTCAACTAATTTCATGACAATTGGAAACTTGTAAAGGGACATTAAATCAAATGGACCAAATCTTACTTCAAGAGCAACTTCGAAGTGTTCCATAGCATTATCATTGGATGAATTCATGATTTCAAAAGGCACTTGTGACGGGAAAATGACGAGGTCTCTCTGGTGTACGTTATAAGTTTTATCATCCACTTTAATTGTTTTTTCTCCAGATACAACATACCAAAAGACAGTATATGGTCTGTCGACTCTGTCAATCTTCCATTCTGGGTGCCTTATATTTTTTTCAATGCGGTGAACTCGAAAGTAGGTTTGATTCAGTTCCGAAAATGTTGTCACTGCACTTTTAAATGGTTGTCTACGCATGTCAAGTCACTCCTTGTATAATTTCATGATATAAATTATCACAGAAACAAGCAAGGTGAATTTGAAATACGTCGTATAGTCATTTTGCTGTTAGCGGGAATTAAAAAAGAGGAATTAAACAAAGAAAGACTGCAGTTTGGCTTTCAGAAGTAGAGAAGTGGGTTTCTTTAGATCCAGGTCCGATATGAAAAATATTCTGGGGAAAGATTGAAAATATTAACATCCATTTTGAGTATTATATCTTCCAATAAGGTAAAGAGTTCTATAAGAAATATAGCTTATTCTCTTATGAAGGAAACGGAGTTATTTTAGCTCATAGAAACGAAAGGGGCTAGTATAATATTGAAAAGTAAGTAATATAAAAGGCGGTGAATGGTAGATTATTACTATTCAACGCCTTTTGTGACGTGTTAAGGGAATTTTTTTAAGATCTATAGATATTGTTAACGGTTTCATTTAAACTATGAAAGAGGATTATTCCATTAAGTAGTGTTTATTAGAGTTTTTAGAAAAAAAGCTAGCAAGTTTTATTAGATTGTATTGCAAAAGAGGAGGAACTAGTTTTGATACATGAAATAATCACGATTCGAACAGAGAATTCCGAAGCAAAATTGTATACGTATATTTTGAATAATTCTCCTGATATAGACAGTGAACGAAAACGTCCGACGATCGTTATTTGTCCTGGAGGAGGCTATGAATTCACGTCGGATAGAGAAGCGGAGCCTGTTGCGATAAGGTTGAATGCGATGGGATTTAACGCATGTGTTTTAAGATATAGTGTTCGCCCGGCTCATTATCCGACAGCATTGCTAGAGCTATCAAAGGCAGTATCTTTAATTAGAAAAAATGCAGACCAATGGCATGTCGATAGAAACAAGATAATCGTTGCTGGCTTCTCAGCAGGTGGTCATTTAGCGGCAAGCTTAGGTGTTCACTGGAATAAATCATTTTTAGCAGAGCGACTAGGGATTGCTAGCGAAGATATAAAACCTAATGGGCTTCTTTTGAGTTACCCGGTAATTACCTCGGGAACGCATGCGCATAAAGGATCTTTTGAGGCGTTACTGGATGGAAAAGAGGAAGCACTTTTTGAAGAGGTCTCACTAGAGAAGCAAGTTTCCGAAGATACTCCGTCCACTTTTTTATGGCACACAACGACAGATGTTAGTGTTCCGGTTCAAAATAGCCTTATGTTTGCGGAGGCACTGGTGAAAAATAAAATATCTTTGGAAATGCACATTTATCCGAAGGGGGTACACGGTCTATCCCTTGGCACGGAAGAAACAAAGGGGAAAGACAATGAATCAACCCTTACAGCCTGAGGTTGCAAACTGGATTGATTTAGCTGGTGTTTGGATAAAGAATCTATAAATTGGTATGGTTCTGGAGGATTCTATTTTATTGATTATCATGAACATAATAAATATGGGACTTGATGGGATGAAATGAAAAGGATAGATGAAGCAGTCAGAACTGCCTGAGGTTAATTTAGTGCTGTGAAGTTTGAATAGAGTTTTACGATCTGATTAAGGTAAGTGTGCTCTCTTAAACCAGGGGAGCACACTTTTTTCTGATTTATGACGTTTAATAATAGTAACTGAATTTATTTCCTAGATCAACACTATGCTGTTCAATTAGTTATGAAGTTCCTCCATCAACTCTTGTTTTACAGCTTTGATATGTTTTTTCTTGCCATCTAAATTTTTGCGGGTCTTTTCGAATTCGGTTAGACGGTTGTTCACACTAGTTTGTTTCTGAAGTTGGTGTGCCTCTTTTTCATATTTCGCTGCTTTATTTTTAAAGCTAGTATTGCTTTGGATATCATCAAGATAATCATACATAACTGCGATTCGTCTTTCAGCAAACATAAGTTGTTTGTTGACTTCAACTACTGCCAGGGATTCCTCGCCTTGATCCTCCACAGCTGTTTTCTGAGCTTCTTTTGCTTCTTTAATAGAGCGTTCCTGTTCATCAAGATTATTGGAGAAGTTAAACGATGCGACATAACTAGGGAATTCACTATTTTTAAACTCTTCCCAGCTATCGACAAAACCATTATCGATGATCTGTGGAAGCTTATTTTCAAGCTTGTTGTCTTGTTTCTTACGTTTTTTTTCAGCAAATTTCTTCATCTGTGCGTACACCTCGGCATGTTTTACATCTTCGGCAACTTCATTACGTGACTCGAAATCTTTAGATAATGCGTCTGTCTCACTAATTTTCTCGAGAAGTTTATCAGCTTCTTTCATTTTAACAAGGAGAGTGTGTTCAGGTGGAATTTTCAATAAAGCAAATAGCGCTTCAATCTTTTCTCCTGTTTCTTTAGCTTGTTGGATATCAATTGTATCTTTATTATGAATAGTTCTTTCACAGGCTGAAATGTAATCTGAAACAAGGGAATTTATCGGTGTTAGCCATTTAATATTCCTTTGTTTATTACCTATGTCCAAGCAGTTTTCACACAGAAAATTAGATTTAATATCTACAAGAGAATCGCCATTTCCGCAAAACTCACAGACCTGTACACGGTCATTTAACACGACAAAACTCTCCGCAAGTTTAAATTCAATCTCCATATTTTTATTCCAAGCTAAATTCTCTCTTATGTCAGAAGGAATGATCAGACGTCCATATCGGTCTAATGTTTTAGAGTCCTTCGTTGTGTTTTTTGCCTTGGACAATTTAATTCCTTTCTTATCCGTCAAAACTTTCATTTCAAGTTCGCCCTGCGAAAAATCCAGTGCTTCTCGAATTTCTTTAGGAATAACGATACGGCCAACGGTGTCAACTTGCCTTTTAAACGTTTTAATCATATTTACCAACCACCTTTGGAAAAATTAGTATTTTTATACTCTTCCCTAATATTGCAAGATTGGAACCTTCTTTTTAAATAATAAATTCTTTCATCTCTCACTCTATTTTTCTAAACGTATAAAGTTATTTGAAATGAGTTAATAATTTTACATCTGTCGAAAGAAGTCTATTTATGCACATATGTGGAAAAATTGAAATAAATACCTAAGTTTCAATAGGTTCTTTAGTCCCTTAGTTAGTTGATTAAACCAGTTTAATGTTTTATAGATAGGTATTTAATGACAATAAAAAACGAAATTAAATCCTATTTTCCTCATTATGTGTTAAAAAGAGAGTAAATATAATTAGGAGAAAAGTTGATTTTTGCCTAAGTTAGTTATAATATACTAATAGAACTATTATTAAAGTACTACAAACATACTTTAAAAGTAACTATGTTTGATGAACTGTGGTTTTGAAGTAAAAGATATTGTAAGAATGTACATAATAGAAAAAGGAGAATATGACTTATGAAAATTTGGAAAAAATTAAGTATTCGATTTAAGTTATTGTTAACGTTTGGAATTGTTTTATTTCTTTTTACAGTAGGTTTTGCCATCAGTTTTCTAGAATTAAATACCGTAGAAGATGAAATTATTGTTTTAGAAGAGCATGCAGAAAGGTCGGTTGCTGTTACGAATGTTGCGGCATTATTTCGTGGGAAATTCATTCCAATAAGTGAATATGCAAGAACAGGTGATTTCAACGCACAACTATACGCGGATCAAGATGGAAAAATGGTGAAAACGTTAGATGAAATAGAAGTAACTATAGACACTGAAGAAGAGTTACGTTTGTATAATCTTATCGTTGAAAATAATACTAGAGTAGATCAAATTAAAGATGACGTATTACTTAGCAGTGATGCTGAAATTGATACACTCTTGATCGAATTGAACGAGATCAGAGATGTTTCTGCGAAGGCCTCTCTTGAGTTGGCAGCTATAGTATTTGAGCAAATGATGTCAGCGGGTAAAATAGCCGAGGGAGCTGTTAGTATCACCAAAACTATTTTCGCGATATCATTAGCCGTAGTGTTAGTGATTGGTACTGTTTTATTTGTTTTCTTTAGTAATAGCATCACTCGTACATTAAAGAAAGTGATGAATATGGCTTCGAGTATTAGCAAAGGCGATTTGCAAGTAGAGAAAATTAAAGTGAATTCCGGTGATGAAGTTGGAAAGCTAAGCGATTATATGAATCAGATGCTTGATAGTTTACGAGAGTTGTTGCATAAAATATCAGACACCTCAGAACAAGTTGCGGCATCTGCGGAAGAGTTGACTGCTAGCGCAGAGGAAACGAGTAAAGCAACAGAAAGCATAGCATCCTCCATTCAAGATGTTGCAGAGGGATCGGAAAAACAAGTTGGCAGTGCTAACTTTGCTACAAACACGGTAAATGAAATTTCTTCAGGAATGAATCAAATTGCTAGAAGCATGGAACAAGTAAATGAATCGGCGATTACAACTAGCAATAAATCGGACGAAGGTTCGAATGTTATCAATCAACTTGTCGCGCAAATGAACCAGATTAATGAGAAGACAAGTTCGACATCTAAAAGTATGGAGCAATTAGGGCTGAAGTCGAACGAGATTGGCAATATTATTTCTCTAATTACAGATGTTGCTGACCAAACAAATCTTCTAGCATTAAACGCAGCGATTGAAGCTGCCAGAGCTGGTGAACACGGGAAAGGTTTTGCCGTCGTTGCTGATGAAGTACGCAAACTAGCGGAACAATCGAGCCAATCAGCTGGGAAAATAGGTACACTTGTTGAAGATATTCAAAATGGCGTTCGTCAGTCTGTAATATCCATGGATGAAGGACGAAAGTCTGTAGAAGAAGGTCTTGTATTCGGAGATAATGCCGGAGTAACATTCAAGGAAATTTCCATAGCAGTAAACGGCGTTACTACACAAGTACAAGAAGTATCAGCAGCTGTGCAACAAATTACATCAAGCACGGAATCGATGTTACATTCTGTTGAAGAGTCTGGTAATATAGCGAAAACCTCAGCAACGAGTACGCAAACTGTTGCAGCATCAGCAGAAGAACAAAATGCATCCATGGAGGAAATATCTTCATCAGCCGAAACACTAAGTCAAATGGCAGAAGATTTACAGAAGTCTGTCAGAAGTTTTAAGTTATAAGTGTAAAATTAGAGAGGCCTTCCACGAATTTATTGTGGAAGGCTCTTTTATTACTATTAAAGCTACTAAAGTTTTTCGAAATCTTTTTTTCTTTATAATCTTCTTAAAACGAACAAAGGAAATATTATATTGCAGGGAGAAAACCTTACTAAGTCGAACATTAGATTTACGGCGGAGGAAATAAAAAGTTCCTTTATTTAAAATTTATTTACAGTTGTTGTTTATAACAGAACGACACTATTGTTTAGGTGCTATTTAGATTATAGTATAAAGAATATTAAGAAAAGGGCAAATATTATAAATGTAAGCGTTTTAATTAAAGGCGATGATCGGTCCGTTTTTATTCTTAATACCAAATTAATTAGGGGGTTAAAAAGAAATGAAAAAGCTTACTTTAAATTCAATGTTGATGGTAACGTTACTTTTTCTGGGTGCTTGTGGGGATACAAATGATTCGAGTGGAGCGGAAACCTCAAATAATACCGAAATAAATGAAATAAACGATTCTGCTGAATCAAATGAAGAAAACAACACTGCGGTTGAGGCATCAGTCGAGGGGTTAGAATTCAGCTTGGGGCATATGAATTCAACTGACCATGTACAGGATTCGCTGGCCATGAGACCTTGGACTGAACAAGTAGCTGAAGCGACAGATGGTCGAGTTCAGTTTCAAATTTATCCAGGAGGTGCTTTAGGTAGTCCTCCTGAAACGTACGATAATATTGTTACTGGAATTATGGATGCAGGCTGGGGACTTCAAGGTTATAATGCTGGTGTTTGGGAAATTCACTCAGCAATGCATTTACCGTTTTTGGCCGAAGGTACAGCAGCCGATTTAAGTGTAGTTACGCAAAAGCTTTATGATACATTTCCTGAAATTCAGGAAGAGTATGGTGATGTAAAAGTACTGTGGACACACGCTGCCGATCCGTATGCCATTATTACTGCTGGCACTAAAGTGGAAACACTGGAAGACTTAGAAGGATTACGTTTAAGAACTCCTCACGTGGAGGGCGGCGAAATGATAGAGTCATGGGGTGGAACACCGGTTTCGATGCCTGCACCGGAAATCTATGATGCGATGCAACGAGGGGTAATTGATGGAGGTGTACTTCCTGTAGCAGCAATTGCTGACTTTAATATTTATGACGTAGTTGACTATGTTACCATCGGTAATTTTAACACATCATTATTTTATGTATTCATGAATCAAAGTAGTTGGGATAGTATCTCTGCCGAAGATCAGAAAATTATTGAGGAGCTGAGTGGCGAACAAATGGCTCTACAATCCGGGGAAGCATTTGATACTCAAAGAGAAGATGCCTACAATAAATCAATCGAAGAAGGTATTGAATTTTATGAATTAGAGGAAGCTGAGTTAGCTAGATTCAAAGAGGCTTCAGAAGTAGTGACAGAGAGATGGCTTGGAGACATGGAAGATAAAGGTGTTGATGGTCAAGCTATTATTGATGAAGCACTTAAATTAATGGAGGAATAAGAAATAACCCCATAGAGGTGAAGTAGAATGAAGTCCAAAGATAAGGATATTAATGAAAAAAAAGATTTGTTGGGTTCGGAGGAGCCCGACAAGTCCTCTTTTCCAGATAAGAGACAGAGCAGATTAGAAAAGGCTATTCATATATTGAATAAAATTACACATAGAGTTTCCATGGTCATCTTGTTTTTTATGATGACATTAACTGTAGTTGACGTTACTGGAAGATACTTCTTTAATAACCCAATAACCGGTGCTGTAGAGTTAACAAGTCTCTCGATGGCGATCATCATTTTCTTTAGCTTAGGGATGACTCAGATAAAAGAGGACCACATCTCGATTAATTTTTTAACCGTTAAACTTCCAATGAAAGTTGAAGAATCACTGAATGTGGTGACCTCGTTTGTTATTATAATTTTATTGTCATTAACTTCATGGCAGTTAATTGTTTATGCTCAAAGATTTGGTAACCAGACAAGTGGAGATTTAGGAATCCCAATGAATTATTTTGCTATTTTAGCTGCAATTGGTATGTTTTTTTATACTTTGACGATTTTATTAAATATGATTAATTCATTCACTAAGGTGGTGCAAAAGAATGAATCCTGAACTAATTGGAATACTAGGAATTATTTTATTGCTCCTCTTAATTATGTTAAATGTATCTGTAGGTCTCTCCCTTTTCTTAGTCGGTTTCATAGGCGTGTCACTCTTAACTGATTGGAATGTTGGTCTAGCACAGTTAGCAACAGCTTCTTTTGGTATGGCAAATAGTTATAGTTTAAGTGTCATTCCATTGTTTATACTAATGGGCATGTTTATGTCAAATACTGGTTTAGGTCAAGATATGTTTAAGGCAGTAGATAAATGGATTGGACATTTACGAGGAGGATTAGCAATCGCCACTATTGGTGCCAGTTCAATTTTTGCGGCAATTTCGGGTTCAACCAATGCAACAACGGCAACAATGGCACGAATAGCAATTCCTGAAATGGACAAATATAAATATCAGTCGTCTTTATCAACGGCCTCTGTAGCTGCGGGTGGTACGCTAGGAATATTAATTCCGCCAAGTGTAATATTAATTTTATATGGTGCATTAACTTCAGAACCAATCGGTCCACTTCTCATTGCAGGAATTGTGCCCGGGCTTTTATTAGCGCTAGTGTTTATGGTAACGATAAATATACAAGTCAGATTAAAACCGGAAATTGCACCGCGGTCACAGGAGACATCGTCTTATAAAGAAAAGATGCTTTCTCTTGGAACCATTTGGCCTTTTATATTGATTTTTATGGTCAGTATTGGAGGGATATATTTTGGAGTGTTCACGCCTACTGAGGCAGGTGGAATTGGTGCAATGGGGGCTTTCATAGTTACCATTATCACGAGACGATTAACGTGGTCTAAATTCCTTTTATCATTAGATGATACTATACGGCTATCGGTTATGCTTTTCTTAATACTAATTGGAGCAACAATTTTTGGAAGGTTTTTAGCTTTAAGTCAAATTCCAATGGAATTAACTGCATACGTAGGATCTCTGGATGTATCACCATTTATTATTTTAGCAATGATATTACTCGTTTATCTTGTCTTGGGAATGTTCATGGAAGGAATCGCCATCATGGTATTGACACTTCCGATCGTTTATCCAATTGTTACGCAACTCGGATTTGATGGCATATGGTTCGGAATAATCATGGTAATGGTTTTAAATATAGGTGTTTTAACACCTCCATTAGGCTTGAGTATCTATATTATTAGTGGGGTAGTGAAAGATGTCCCGATAGACAAGATTTTTAGAGGGGTAACACCAATGGTAATAGTGATGGTGTTTTTTACAATACTTTTGGTTGTTTTCCCTGAGATCGTTCTCTATTTACCAAGTTTAACAGAGTAATAGATTTACTGATTTATGAATGTGCATAGAAATACTTTCATTTGAACACAAGGAGGAATAAATAATTCATGATTAATAGAACAATTGACGAAAAACTTGTTGAGGAATTGAAGGAAAAAATGGCAGAAGGGCTTTTACCTCAATGGGTCATAACCGACCCAGACATTTATGAGTTGGAACTGGAAAAAATATTTAGCAAAAAGTGGCAATTTCTTGGTCATGAAACTGAATTAAAAGAAAATGGAGATTTTGTCACTAGATGGATGGTGAACGATCCTGTCTTGATGGTGAAAAATAAAAAAGGCGAGATAAAAGCTTATCTAAATTCTTGTTCTCATCGTGGTACGCAATTATGCACCTCTGATCGAGGAAAAAAGAAAACGTTTACATGCCCCTACCATGGTTGGTCATATAATCTTGACGGGGATTTAGTCGGCATTGTAGCAGGAAATAAAATTTATGGAGAAGAAATGGTTAAAGATGATTGGGGCCTTCGTCCAATACCTAGAGTTGAAAGTTACCGAGGAATGATTTTTGGGTGTTTGGATTCAGAAGCAGAGACGTTAGAAGATTATTTAGGTGACATGAAATGGTATTTTGACATGATGCTCGGAAGAAGTGATAACGGCATGGAAGTTATTGGGCTGCCTCAGAGATGGGTAGCTAAAGCAAATTGGAAGTCGACACAAGAGAATTTTTCAGCAGATCCGTATCACGTCCAGACAACTCATCGGTCAACGGTGGAAATGGGAATAAGTCCCGAGGATCCGCTTTACGCTAGTTATGGGCATCAAATAGTAATGAATGATGGGCACGGATTAAATGTCATTACTTCTAAGACAGGTCGTTCTAAGTCTGCATTTCAAAGTATGCCTCAGTCGATGTGGCCAATGTTCCAACGAAACCTATCAGAGAAACAGGCGGATATTATGGAAAGAGTCACAGTTTTTGTTGGCGGGGTATATCCTAATCTGTCATTTGTGAGTCCAATTCATGGTACAGAGGGGGAAATGCATAACTACCTTAATTTTAGAGTTTGGCGACCACTGGGGCCTGATAAAGTAGAGGTTTGGTGTTGGTTTATGATTGATAAAGATGCCCCGGAGAGCTATAAGAAAGATGCATATCGAGGTTATTTGGGATCTTTTGGACCAACAGGGACGCTAGAACAGGATGACACAGAAACGTGGGCACGAATTGTGGAAGTTAGTAAAGCTTCCATGATGAAGAATAAAGAGCTTAATTATAATAATGTTAGTAACTATTTGATGGGATTTAGTAACGTGAAACCAGATAAAGATTTTCCGGGCCCAGGGACAGCATACCCAACAACATATGTGGATGCTTTATCGAGAAGAATGCACGAACACTGGCTAGACTTGATTACGAAAGATACTGTAAAGGAGGTAAATAAATGAGTTTCAGCGTAAGTTCTCAAGTTTCCCTTGAAATAAAGGATCAGATTAAAAACTTCCTTTACCAAGAATCTTTTTTCCTAGATAACCGAAAATATAAAGAATGGCTAGAATTATTATCTGATGATTTAAATTATGTGATGCCTATGCGAGAAACGAAAGAAGGAGTAAATGTTGATAATATTTCAGAGGACTCCGCATTTTTTGACGAAACGAAAGCCTCTCTTAGAACCAGAGTAAACCGTCTGTACACGAAATCTGCTTGGGTGGAAAACCCCTCAACTAGACAACGTCATTTTGTTTCAAATGTCTTCATTGAATTAGGAGACAAAACGGATGAATATAAGGTTCGGAGCTATTTCTTGTACAAAAGAAGTCGAGGTTCAATGGTAGAGACAGAAGAAATGTTTGGTCAACGTGATGATGTTGTTAGATTAATAGAGGGAGAATGGAAGTTGGTTTCTCGTCGGATTCTGCCTGATCAAACGGTGATGAGTACGATGAACATGAGTATGCTTTTATAATTTAAGAGAAAAGAGTTCATGTGTGAAGATGAGTAATTCTTGTATGAAAAAAATATCTGTAAGGGGGATTTTTTAATGGCTGGTAATAACGCAGTAGTGTTTACAAAACCTGGTGAAGTAGAAGTTCAAGACATAAGTTTTCCAGAATTGGTTTTACGCGATGGACCGGGAGTTAATCCACTAAATGTCGGAAGGAAATGTAACCATGGTGTTATTTTAAAGGTAATAACTACGAACATCTGTGGTAGTGACCAACATATGGTGAGAGGACGAACGACTGCACCGAGCGGATTGGTACTAGGTCATGAAATCACGGGTGAAGTTATTGAGGTGGGAAACGATGTTGAATTTATTAAAAAAGGTGACTTAGTATCTGTTCCATTCAACATTGCGTGTGGTCGTTGTACTAGCTGTAAACAGCAAAACACACATATTTGTGAAAATGTTAACCCAGAACGTCCTGGATCAGCTTATGGTTATGTAGATATGGGTGGCTGGGTTGGAGGCCAATCAGAATATGTCATGGTCCCATATGCAGATTTTCAGTTACTCAAATTTCCTGATAAAGATCAAGCTATGGAAAAAATTCTCGATTTAACGATGCTCTCTGATATATTCCCTACTGGATACCATGGTGCTGTTAGTGCAGGAGTCAGACTTGGAGCAACGGTTTATGTTGCCGGGGCAGGTCCTGTAGGTTTAGCTGCTGCTCATTCAGCACAACTTTTAGGTGCATCGGTTGTTATTGTCGGTGACTTAAATAATGATCGATTAGCCCAAGCTAGAAGTTTTGGATGTGAAACTGTTAACCTGCGAGAACATCCGAATTTAGCGGAACAAATAGAGCAAATATTAAAAGTTCCTGAAGTTGATTGTGCGATTGATTGCGTTGGATTCGAGGCACATGGGCATGGTGAGTCAAAAGAGGAAGCACCAGCAATTGTACTTAATTCAATCATGGAAGTAACGAAAGCAGGTGGAAGATTAGGTATACCTGGATTATATGTGACGGGAGACCCTGGGGCTGCTGACAATGATGCCAAACAAGGTACTTTAAAAGTTCGTCTTGGCTTAGGTTGGGCTAAGGCTCACACATTTGTTACCGGACAAACTCCAGTAATGAAGTACCATCGCGACCTAATGATGGCAATATTAAGTGGAAAAGCACAAATAGCTAAAGCTGTTAATGCGACGGTAATTTCTCTTGAGGAAGCTCCTAAAGGTTACCAGCAGTTCGACAGCGGAGTTTCAAAAAAGTTCGTGATTGATCCGCATAACATGGTGAGAAATAGATGAAGATTATCTAGTGATTAGTGGGTATCAAAGTTAGAAGTACAGAAGCTGGAAAGTGGATATATCTAAACGGTAACGATTATTTCGGGTATTCTCACTACAAAACCTTTACTAGCTAGAGTAGGTATTAATCCGCTAACAATACTTTTTCCTAAACCTAACGAATAAAAATTAATAATTTCTATTCGGAGTCATCCATTGAAAAACTGTTCAAAATGAGAAGAGTGTTTTGAATAGTTTATGGCATTGGGCCCTATTTAATAAATTATAGTGTGTTCCGCATAGGAGAACAATAATGTTTTATAAAGGACCGATATGAGATATTCTGAACTCAAGTAAGTAAGCACCAATTATTGAAAGCGTTATCATACCGTGGAATTTAATAAATTAGGAGGAAATCACGTATGAAATTACAAGATACTGAAAGTAATGTATCAGTTGAAAGAAAACTAAATACGACAGCTGATCAAATGTTAGAATCATTTCAGGAATTAGGGGTTTCTTATATCTTTGCAAATTTAGGCAGTGATCACCCTGCTTTAATTGAGAGTTTTGCTAGGTTTCAAGCAGAAGGAAGAAACATGCCAGAAGTCATTATTTGTCAACATGAGATGGTTGCATTAAGTGCTGCTCATGGATTTGCTCAGTTAACTGGAGAACCGCAAGTCGTTGTCATTCACGTTGACTGCGGGACACAAAATCTTGGCGGAGCTGTTCATAATGCAGCAAAAGGGAGAATACCAGTTTTGATTTTTGCTGGTACATCTCCTTCCACTCAAGAAGGGGAACTTACAGGCAGTCGAAATGAGTACATTCATTGGATTCAAGATGTATCTGATCAACGTGGGATTGTTAGGGAGTATGCTAAGTACACCAATGAAATTCGAACAGGGAGGAATGTCAAACAATTGCTCCATAGAGCGATGCAGCTTGCTCAAAGTGACCCTAAAGGTCCTGCATACTTAATCGCAGCACGTGAAGTGCTAGAGGAAGAAGTAGAGAAAGTTTCTTTAGACACTCAAAGATGGGGACCATTATCACCAGCTGCCATTCCGCCACAAAATGTGGAGGAGATTGCAGAAGAACTTATCAAAGCCGAAAACCCTTTGATTGTAACATCGTACGTTGGTCGAAAACGGGAAAGTGTTAGTGAACTTTTAAAACTGGTTGAACGTTTAGCAATTCCAGTTTTAGAATCAGCTCCAAGTTATTTGAATTTCCCTTCCGAACATCCATTACATGTTGGCTATGTATGGAATGAGCCAGGGCAAGATGAGCAGTTAGCAAAAGCAGATTTGGTTTTGGTTCTAGATAGCGATGTTCCTTGGATTCCGTTAAACAATAAGCCAGCTGAGGAGTGTAAGATTTATTATGTAGACGTTGATCCATTAAAAGAGAAAACCCCGCTTTGGTATATTCCTTCTCAGAGCTACTTTAAGGCGGACACTCTTATAGTTCTGCAACAGTTAAACGCTTATCTTAATAATAAACAACTCAACAAAGATATGATAAAGACGCGTTATGAGAAAGTTACACAATATCATCAAACACAGCGACTTGAATGGGCTAAACTTGAAGTACCTAGTGATGAGGGGAGAATTACTCCAGAGTTATTAACATCCTGTGTTAAAGAAGTCATTGATGAAGATACCGTTGTCATGAGTGAAACGATTACGAATTTTTCTACGGTAAATAAACATTTGCCTAGAGTAAAGCCAGGGACATACTTCACGATGGGGGCAAGTTCTCTTGGCTGGAATGGAGGAGCTGCAATCGGTGCAAAATTAGCTTCACCGGATAAACTAATAGTTAGCTTATGCGGTGATGGATGCTTTATCTTTAGTAACCCAACCCCCGTCCACTGGATGTCTAGAAAGTATAGTATTCCGTTTTTAACGATTATTTATAACAATGAACAATGGAATGCACCGAAATTTTCCGCATTAGGAGTACATCCTGAAGGAATTGCCAAACAAACGGATCAGTTCTGGACAAAATTTGGACCTTCTTCCGATTTAGCAAAAGTTGCTGAGGCAGCTGGTGGAGCCTATGCACTTACTGTGGTTAATCCAAATGATTTGAAAGAGGCTTTACAAAAAGCAGTTCAAGTCGTAAGAGATGGTAGATCAGCCGTAGTAGATGTTCGTATTACAGGGAAATAGTTCAAAAATATATTTCATAGATTCAAACTCTTTAGATTTCTATTTATTTAAATGTATCTTTTTAATTACTATCTAATCAATCACTATCAATAAGCTACTAGTAGAAGAACATATTAAAATAAGTTTATAAAAAAATAGGAGGAGTGGGCAACATGCAAAACTATGAAAATTATAACAAGAGCTTCATTGATGGAGAGTGGACGATGGGACTAAGTGATCGTTCTTATGACATTAGGAACCCGTATGATCATTCAATGATTGCGTCCGTTCCTTTAGCGACGGCTGAACAACTAGAAAACACATTCGAAATGGCAAGCAAGGCACAAAAAGAATGGGCAAAAAGTACAACGGAAGAACGGAAAGAGGTCCTTGAACGCGCGGCGGATTATTTAAAAGAAAATCGTGATGAAATTATAAGTGTCATCGGTCGAGAAACGGGTGGTAGTGTTTTAAAGGGGAATGTCGAGTTACATCTGACACTCGAATTCTTAGAAGAATCAATTAAATATGCGGGAGAAGTGAATAAGGTTCGAGAAGTACCGGAAGTAAATGGAAAACTAAATCATATTCATCGTTTACCACTTGGTGTAATCGCTTCCATATCACCATTTAACTTCCCGATGAATCTGTCTATGAGAACGATCGCTCCTGCTATCGCATTAGGAAATAGTGTCGTGCACAAACCGGATATTCAAGTTGGTTTAAGTGGGGGAGTCATCATTGCCAAAGCATTCGAACATGCCGGTCTGCCTAAAGGTGTATTAAACATGATGTTGACAGATATCGATGAAATAGGCGATGGCATGCTCGATAACCACCATTCCAAGCTTATTAGCTTTACAGGTTCCACCGCAGTTGGTCGCCATATTGGGGGTATTGCCGGTAAAAACTTGAAACGAGTGGCACTTGAACTGGGAGGGAATAGCCCGTTTGTCGTTTTATCAGATGCGGATGTGGATCGTGCTGTAGAGGCAGCGATCTTCGGGAAATTTATCCACCAGGGGCAAATTTGTATGATTATCAACCGATTGATCGTTCATAAGGATAAGTATGAAGAGTTTGTACAAAAGTTTGTAGAAAAAGCAAGCGCACTTCCGTATGGTGATACGAGTGATCCGAAAACTGTGATTGGCCCATTAGCGAATGAAAAACAATTAGAGAGAGCGTTGAAATTTGTGAAAGAAGCAAAGTTAGCGGGGGCGACGGTTGCCTTAGAAGGAAAACAAGTAGGAAATGTTCTTACCCCGTACGTGTTTACGAATGTAGATAATGCCAGTAGTTTAGCACAGAGTGAATTATTTGCTCCGATTGCACCAATTATTAAAGCGGAGTCAGATGAAGAAGCGATTAAATTAGCTAATGATACCGATCACGGGTTAAGTTCAGCGATATTTACAAGTGATTTGGCACGTGGAGAAGAGCTTGCATTGCAGGTTGATGCAGGTATGACACATATTAATGACCAAACAGTCAATGATGCTCCGAATATTCCGTTCGGAGGAACGAAAGCTAGTGGATTAGGTCGTTTTGGTAACCCTTGGGTAGTGGATGAATTTACGGTGACAAAATGGGTCTCTGTTCAAACCAAATACCGGGAATTTCCATTTTAAATAAATGGTGTAATTCTCATGAGGGTGCTTCACTTAGAGAATTGCACCTTTTTTACAAGGTAAAAAAGGTGACAGCTACCTTCACGCCGCACGTACCAAGGGAAACACACCCCTTTCTGAGTAGCACCTACAGGATATAACATAGGTGCTACTCGGGGTGGCGGATGCTGACGCCGTTTTTTAGACAATGAGTTCATAAAAGGTTTGAGAGATAAGGGAGGTTGTTAAAATTGAAAACAAAGGTAGGAATTATAGGTGCTGGTCCGGCTGGTCTTATGCTCTCACATCTACTTCATTTAGAAGGGATTGATTCGATAGTTCTGGAATCTCGATCAAGAGAAGAGATCGAAGGAACTATTCGGGCTGGAGTTCTTGAACAAGGGACTGTGGACCTCATCAATGCAGCTGGGCTTGGTGAGCGGATGATGAAAGAAGGAAAGATTCATCATGGAATTGAGCTTCAATACAATGGCCAAAGACATCGAGTGAATATGCACGAACTGACGGAGGGGAAAGAAATTATGGTTTATCCCCAGCATGAGGTTATTAAAGATTTGGTTTCTGCACGTTTAGATGCAGGGGGAGAGATATTTTTTAATGTTGAAGGTGTAACTCTTCATGGCATTTCTACTGAATCGCCACAAATTTTATTTAGTGACTTCGATGGAGAAGCACACGAATTGCACTGTGACTTTATTGCTGGGTGTGATGGATTCCATGGACCGAGTCGTAAAATGATACCTGAATTATTCCGTCAGGAAAAGCAAAAAATTTATCCTTTTGGTTGGTTAGGGATTCTTGCAGAAACTCCGATTGCAAATCCAGAGCTTATATACGCCAATCATGATAGGGGATTTGCATTGTTAAGCACAAGAACTCCAGAGTTACAACGACATTATATTCAAGTTGATCCGAAAGATGATATTTCCAATTGGTCTGATGACCGAATATGGACGGAACTGAAAACTCGTGTAGACACTAATGACGGTTGGGAGTTACCAGATGGTCCTATTGTTCAGAAAAATATCGTTTCTATGCGTAGTTTCGTTTGCGAACCGATGCAATATGGGCGACTATTTATTGCTGGCGATGCTGCACATATTGTTCCTCCGACTGGAGCTAAAGGTTTGAATCTAGCGATGACCGATATTCAAGTTTTGAAACAAGGAATCTCCAGATTTTATCGGTTTGGAGAAAAAGAACTGTTAAACAAATATTCGGAAATAGCTTTACGTCGTGTTTGGAAAGCGCAGCGGTTTTCATATTGGATGACGACAATGCTTCATACAGATCATAATAAAACATCATTTGAACGAAGTATTCAGCTAAGTGAATTGGATTATGTCACATCTTCTCGGGCAGCTTTAAAGAGTCTTGCTGAAAATTATGTTGGTTTACCATTAGAGTGGGAAGGTTCATCTCTCCTCGTATAGTTTAACGAGGGGGGATGGAAGGAGCGTTAGTAGAAACATTTATCAGTAAGTTGGCTTTATGATAGTTAATGAAAGTCAATAAGTTCATATTGTTATATTGCAAAATAAAAAGGTAATTACTAAGATATAAAACATTTTTGTGGTTCTGAAATGGATATCTGTGGAATGAACCAAGGATAGATGAGCAGTTAGCAAAAGCAGATTTAGTGTTGGTATTAGATAGTGGCGTTAAGCAATAAGCCCACAGACGATTGCAAGATATATTATGTAGTTGTTGATCCATAGAAAGTCCTCTTCTGATTTGGCAAAAGTTGCAGAGGCAGGTGGAGGAACCTTTGCTAGAACTATAGATGAGCCAAATGAATTAAAAGAAGTTTTACAAAAAGCCGTCCAAGTTGTAAGAGAAGGTTGATCAGCTGTGTTAGACGTTCGTATTACAGGAGAATAATTTATTTGATAGTTTGACCAAAGCAAGATTATGTGATCATTCGAAAATAAAATATCAGGTTTATTAACTAAAAAGGGGTGCAAAATGAAAAAACAAATATGGAAATGCTTACTTTGTCTTAGTATGATAGGTCTTTTAATTGTTGTTTTGGCAGCTTGTGGTGAAACAGATTCGGTTACAACCAATGAATCAAATAACTTAAATAATACTAATAACACAGAAAACACTGATAGTACAGATAACGACTCTAACAACACTACAAATCCATCAGGAGCGGTGGTCGATTTAACCATCTCTACTTTTATGCCAGGACCTCACCCACAACACACAGAAATTCTTGAACCATTTGTTGAGGAGATAGAAAAAGCAACAGATGGTCGTGTAACTGGCACATTATATACAGCCAATGCTCTAGGTGAAGCTAATGCTCAATACGATTTAGTTGTTAATGGTGTAGCTGATATGTCAATGTCTTTACACGGTTATACTCCAGGAAAATTCCCCCTTACAGGGGTTACCGAACTACCTTTTATGGGTGAAAATGCAACAGATGCTACTAAAATATTTTGGGGACTAAATGAGACGTTTCCCGAAATAGCAGAAGAGCACGAAGGTACAAAAATTGGCTGGTTATTTAAAAATGATCCTGCACAAATCTTAACAGTTGATAAGCCTATCCTTTCTCCTGAGGATCTAAAAGGTTTAAAAATAAGAACACCTTCTGCTTCAGCAAATGGAATATTAGAATCATACGGTGCGATCCCAGTTTCAATGCCTATGGGGGATGTATACGAGGGGATGCAAAAAGGTGTAGTTGATGGTGCATTAGCACCAGCATCTGTTATTACAAACTTCCAACTGGGTGATGTAACAAATTATATTACAAAAGGTAATTTCTATACAAGTAGTATCTTTGTAGTTATCAATCCTAATACATGGTCAGAAATCTCACAAGAAGATCAAACCGCCATCGAAGAGATTATTGGTGAGGGAATGGCAACTAAAGCTGCAGAGCTATATAACGTCGATGCTGAAGGTGGTTGGGATACTGCAACAGAAGCGGGGATTGATATTTACGAAATTCCTAAAGATGATCTTTCTATATGGAAAAAACCATTAGAGCCACTTTATGAAAAATGGATTGATGAGATGGAAGAAAAAGGATTACCAGGAAAAGAAGTATATGAGGAAGCTGTTCAACTTCGCGACCAAGGAGTGTAATTACTATGTTTATGAGTTTTTTGATTAATTTCGAGAAATTAGTAGGTATCTTGAACAGTATTTCTTCTAAAGTCTCTGCAACACTCTTATTTTTAATGATGATCTTAACGTTTAGTGATGTAACAGGGCGCTTTTTATGGCGACCTGTTACAGGCACTTATGAGCTAACGTATTTATGGCTAGCGCTAATTGTTTTTTTAAGTCTAGGTTATACGCAACAGAAAAAGGGGCACATATCAGTTGGTGTTTTTATTGATAAACTGTCTGTAAGAGCACAGGCTGTTGTGGATGGTATCACATATATCATTATTCTGGTGCTGTTAGTATTGATGACTTGGCAAACTTATTCTTATGCCAACCAAGTATCAAGTAGTGTAACTGGAGATCTTAAGCTTCCTGTTAGTATATTTGTACTAGTTTCTGCAGTAGGTATTTTGTTTTATGCTTTGACAGTAATCGTAGATTTTTTGAAAGCTATACAGAAGGTGGTGCATCCAAATGAGTCCTGAAGTAGTTGGAATTATCGGGATCATTAGTTTATTTGTTCTTATCTTGCTTCGTGTCCAAGTTGGCATTGCCTTGCTTTTAGTTGGCTTTACAGGTTATTTGTATCTATCTGGGACTAATGTTGCTTTAGCACAGTTAGGTATGAGTGCTTTTGGAACGGCTAGTAAGTATAGTTTGAGTGTCATGCCAATGTTTATTCTAATGGGGATGTTTCTATCTTATAGTGGTCTGGCTAAGGACTTGTTTAAAGCTGTTGATCACTGGGTCGGACATATCAGAGGGGGCATTGGGATGGCAACGATTGGCGCAGCAGCGATCTTTTCATCCATATCAGGATCAGTCAATGCAACAACAGCAACTCTAGCTAAAGTTGCGCTTCCAGAAATGAAAGACTACAACTATCATCCAGGTTTATCCTCTGGATGTGTAGCGGCAGGCGGAACACTTGGTGTTTTAATCCCTCCTAGTGTTATTCTAATTTTATATGGTGTGTTAACCATGGAACCTGTTGGAACATTGTTAATTGCTGGTTTAATTCCCGGTATAATTCTAGCATTTCTATTTATGCTGACTGTTTATATTCAGGTTAGAAGAAAGCCATCACTTGCACCAAATCAACAAAGCCCTTCATCTTTTCGGGTGAAAATAAAATCATTAAGCAAAATTTGGCCTTTTGGTCTTATTTTCTTGCTAAGTATTGGGGGTATCTACTTTGGTTTCTTTACACCGACTGAAGCCGGGGGAGTAGGTGCATTTGGAGCATTGTTATTTTCAATTTTAACAAAACGTCTTGGCTGGAAAGGATTATTTGCTTCTTTAGAAGAGACGATACGTTTAACTTCAATGATTTTCATTATTTTGATAGGTGCAACTTTATTTGGACAATTCTTGGCAATGAGTAGAGTTCCTACGGCAGTAACTTCAATGGTTATCGGTTTAGATGTTTCGCCATTTGTTATTATTGGCATCATCTTAGTAATCTATTTTATTTTAGGATTATTTTTGGAAGGCATAGCAATTTTAGTATTGACACTTCCTATTGTTTATCCGCTAATTATTCAGTTAGGATTTGATGGGATATGGTTCGGTATCATTATGATAATGGTATTTAATATGGGGGTAATTACTCCGCCATTAGGAATCAGTGTTTATGTTATAAATGGTGTTAATAAAGACATCCCTATACAAACAATCTTTAGGGGGGTTACTCCAATGCTGATTACTATGATTATCTTTACTATTCTTCTAGTTATTTTCCCTCAAATAGTTATGACTTTGCCTAATTTAATGCGGTGATTAATTCAACTGCAGTTTGTTGTAATAAATTAGGATTTCAATGTAGTATGTGTTTTATCTCAGGCAGCTTTAAAGAGTCTTGCTGAAAATTATGTTGGTTTACCATTAGAGTGGGAGGGATCCTCAATCTCTGTGTAATATGCTTTCTTTTGGAATGGAAAGGAAGATGTCTTACTGCAAAGTTTGAATGTCAAATTAAAAATGTAAGGGTTTTCATAACAACCCTTACATTCTATCTAATAGCAACTTTTATTTACCTAATAATGCATTCGTTCCTTTTGAGAACTTTTTCTCCGGCGGCCAAGCAGAAAGATCAAAGGGGAAATCAGATCCTGGCACGATGCGGTCTTCACCAACTGTTTTTGCTAAATATTCTAAACTAGAAGAGTTCCAAAGAACGTTATCATACCAAAAATCTCTTAAATACTCGATTGGTTGTTTGTTTAAATTGTTAGAGACTAGAGGCCATTGTTCATACCCTTTGTTTAATCGGCCAATCTGATAAGGTAAAAACCCACCACCATGTGCTAAAAGTATTTTCACTTTACTGTATTGATCCAACAGACCACTTAATAAAATGTCCGTTGCGCATATAGTTGTTTCCCAAGGAACACCAATTAAATTTGGCATCATCCGCTGTTTTAAACGTGGATCTTCACTTAATAAAGGATGAATAAAAATAATGGCTTCTTGACTGTTAGCTTCCTCCCAAAAGGGAGCAAAATGGGGATTTGACAATAACTGTCCGTTTAATCCTGGTCCAATTATTGCTCCTTTTAACCCTTGTCTCATAGCATCTTTTAGATCGAGTACTGCTTGTGTGGGATTATTCAGGGAGACGGTTGCTAAGGCGGATAATTGTCCTCTGCTTGATTCGACCCATTTAGCGAGAGAGTTATTGTAAACAGAGGAAAGCTCACTTGTGATTTCAGAAGGGAAGTCATATAAAAATAATTGTGGAATTGGTGAAACAACTGCATGAGTGACACCAACTCTATTCATTTGATCAAGATATAAGTTTGCATGAATAAACTCGTGTTTTAGCTCGAAAGCCCATTTGTCATTAATAGACAGAAAGTCTTCTTTAGCAGGGTCCTTTTGAATCCATTTTGCCTGTAACGTTTTCTTGTTGTCTTTAATCCAGGTTATGACATCTTCAGGAACGAAATGAGTATGGAAATCATGCATCAATATTCTCTCCCTTTTATTAGTATTAGTTAAATCTTATATAACCTAATCTTTCCGAAATGGTTTTCCCGGCTTCTACTACTCTTTTTATATGAGATGGAATGGAATGGTTATTAACTCGCTGAATGGGCCCGACAATATTAACCGAGGCAATCACCTGTCCAGTATAATCTCTAACGGGGGCTGCAATAGAAACAACGCCTTCGGAAAACTCCTCTCTACTGATCGCGTATCCGTCATTTCGAATCTCTTCAAGGGTTCGAAGAAAGATATCTGGATCAATAATCGTATTTTTTGTGTAAGGTTCCAAGCCTTTTTCAAGTGTTTTTTTAATAATGTATTCATCATTAAAAGCTAACAAGACTTTTCCGGAACTTGTACAGTAAGCAGGATTTCTTCTACCAATATGTGTAAAAGCACGTACATGATGCTTACTTTCATATTTGTGCAGATAAATAACATCAAGCTCATCGAGAATGGCTAAATGAGAGGTCTCTCCAGTTTTTTCTACCAATTGATGTAAGACAGGCATTGCTTCTTTGTGAATTTCAAAATTAGACGTACAGACACTGGCAAGCGACAAAATGGATAGTCCTAACCGGTAACGATTGTTTTCAGGGTTTTTTTCTACAAAACCTTCACTGGCTAGAGTAGACATTAAACGACTGACCGTACTTTTTCCTAATCCCAATGAGTTCGCTAAATCAGTTACCTTTTTTTCGGAGTCATCCATTGAAAAACTTTTTAGAATACGCAAAGCATTTTTCACAGAAGACAAGTTATAATCTTTCTTCTTCGTTTCTACTTCCGACATCGGCACCACTCCTTATTAATATTTGTTGCGTATAGAGGAATGTAAGTCTTTTATAGTGTATAAAATTACTATATCACAAGTGGTTAAAAAAGTATGAATAATTTAAATAATATAAAAAATATTATTTTGTTTCGTATAAAAGAACAAACGTGTTTTATAAGGGACAATTATAAGATATTCTTAGTTTAATAAATAGAGAACATTAAATGGAGGGAAAAACATGAAAGCGTTAACTTCAGTAGGTATTGATTGTCAGCACTTTATTAATGGTCAGTATCGGGAATCACTCAGTAAAAAAACATTTGAAAATATTAATCCTGCAAATGAAGATATTTTAGGATCTGTTGCAGAAGGTGGGAAAGAAGATATTGATTTAGCTGTTTCTTCAGCAAGGAGAGCTCTTAAAGGAAGATGGAAAACAATGCCGGTAACGGAACGGTCTAAAATTCTTCGTAAGGTAGGAGATCTTATATTAGAACGAAAAGAAGAATTAGCTCAATTGGAATCACTAGATACTGGAAAGCCAATCTGGTTATCACGTTCAGTTGATATTCCGAGAGCAGCCTATAATTTTCATTTTTTTGCTGATTACATGACTAGTGTCGGGACCGAAGCTTACCAACATGACGATCTAGCAATGAACTATGCAGTACGGAAACCAGTTGGAGTTGTAGGATTAATAAATCCTTGGAATTTACCTTTGCTGTTACTTACTTGGAAGCTTGCACCTTGTTTGGCAGCGGGAAATACGGCTGTCATGAAACCAGCAGAGTGGACGCCGATGACAGCCACTGTCTTAGCAGAAATTTGTAAAGAGGCAGGAATTCCTGATGGTGTAGTTAATGTTGTTCACGGATTTGGACCAAATTCCGCAGGAGCTGCTTTAACAGAACATCCTGATGTTGATGCCATTACATTTACAGGTGAAACAACAACTGGTACAGCAATAATGAAAGCCGCAGCACCTACGTTAAAAAAGCTGTCTTATGAATTAGGCGGGAAAAACCCTAATATCATTTTTGCTGATTCAGATATTGATGAAGTTCTTGATACAACAATCAAATCCAGTTTTATCAACCAAGGTCAAGTTTGCCTTTGTGGCTCAAGGATTTATGTAGAAAGACCTGCCTATGATGAATTCATCGAAAAATTCAAAGCACGAGCAGAAAAACTTGTTGTGGGTGATCCATTCGATGAGAATACGAATACAGGTGCAATGATTGGTAAAGAGCATTACGAGCGGGTTTTGAGTTTTATAGAATTAGCGAAAGAAGAAGGCGGGAATATAATCGTTGGCGGAAAAAGACCAGAAGGCTTTGAAAAAGGTTATTATCTAGAACCTACGATGATTACAGGATTAGACAGGAATGCACGATGTATCCGTGAGGAAATATTCGGACCAGTTGTAACAGTTACACCTTTTGATCTTGAAGATGAAGTCATCGCACAGGTCAATGATTCTGAATATGGTCTAAGTGCTACTATTTGGACGAATGATTTACGTCGAGCACATCGAGTGGCTGATTCTGTCGAGGCAGGAATTATCTGGGTAAATACTTGGTTTCTTAGAGATCTGCGAACTCCGTTTGGTGGGTTAAAACAAAGCGGTATTGGCCGTGAAGGTGGAATGCATAGTTTTGATTTTTACAGTGAACTGAAAAATGTATGTATTAAATATTAAGAAGTAGAAGGAGGATCATTTAATGGATATAACGGAATCTTATGCAAATAGATTACTTATAGCTGAAAAAGAAAGAGTTGGAATAGCAGCTTTAACGGATGAAAATCCGTCTTTTTCAACAACAGATGCCTATGCTGTTCAATTAGAAATAATTAAACAAAAACAACAATCAGGCCAGCAAATTGTCGGTAAAAAAATTGGATTAACATCGGTAGCTATGCAGGAATTGCTGGGAGTCGATGAACCAGATTATGGTCATTTACTCCATGGGATGGTGGTTGAAAACGGAAGCGAAGTTTCCTTTGAACGTGTAATGCAACCAAAAGTAGAAGGCGAAATAGCCTTTGTCTTAAACAAAGATTTAAAAGGACCAAATGTGACAGCATTGGAGGTATTACAAGCAACAGATTACATTTTGCCGGCGCTTGAAATTGTCGACAGTCGTGTGAAAGACTGGAAAATCAAATTACCGGATACGATAGCGGATAACGCATCTAGTGGACTTTATGTTTTAGGGGGTACACCTAAGAGGATTGATAAGATTGATCTTTCACAAGTTGGAATGGTGTTGTTAAAAAACGGTGAAGTTGTCAATACGGGAGTCGGGGCAGCTGTTATGGGTCATCCGGCTAATTGTGTGGCATGGCTGGCAAACAAATTGAGTGAATTTGATATCACGCTGAACAAAGGGGAAGTTATACTTTCAGGTGCTCTTTCCGCTGCGGTGAATGCTGAACCCGGAGATGTATTTACGGCAAAAATTGCACACCTGGGTGAAGTGTCTGTTCGTTTTTCCTCATAACACTAACTCGTTTAAGGGTTTGAAAATGCGATCACTTATTGGAAGGGGAATTATATGGAGAAAGTAAAAGTAGCCATCATAGGGACAGGGAACATAGGGACGGACTTAATGCTAAAACTTGAACGTTCTGAAACTCTTCAACTAACAGCCTTAATAGGTATTGACCCAGATTCAGATGGTGTTAAAAGAGCAAAGGAAAGAGGGTACAAAACGTTCACAGATGGATTGGAAGACTTTTTAAAGACGAACGAAAGTCTTGCTGAGATTTTTTTCGATGCAACTTCCGCTAAAGCACATGTACGTCACGCCAAGCTACTTAAGGCGGAAGGGAAGCAAGTTTTAGACTTGACTCCGGCGGCTAGGGGACCATTTGTCGTACCTGTTGTTAATCTAGGGGAGCATTTAGATTCAGAAAATATCAATCTGATTACTTGTGGTGGTCAAGCGACTATACCGATGGTTCACGCCGTTAATAGAGTCTGTTCTGTTGATTATGCTGAGATTGTAGCAACCATATCCAGTAAGAGTGCCGGACCTGGAACAAGAGCAAATATTGACGAATTCACGCAAACTACTGCACTTGGAATTGAAAAGGTTGGAGGGGCAAAAAAAGGGAAAGCAATTATTATTTTAAATCCAGCTGAGCCCCCTATATTAATGAGAGATACGGTTTACGCATTAGTAGAAGAAGGAGCAATGGATGAAGATAAAGTTAGAGAATCAATCAAAGAAATGGAAGCGTCCGTTCAATCGTACGTTCCAGGATATCATTTACGCACAGAACCAATCATAGAGGGAAATAGAGTGACTGTCTTTATAGAAGTGGAAGGTGCTGGAGACTATTTGCCTAAGTACTCAGGCAACTTGGATATTATGACAGCTGCAGCAGTCAAAGTGGCAGAAGAGTTTGCCAAGAAAAAACTCAACGTTCACCAATAATAGAATTTTAACTAATACTAGTAGGAAAGGATTTTTCGCTATGATTAAAAGTCGTGACATAACGATTACCGAAGTTGCTTTACGTGATGGTAGTCATGCCATTGGACATCAATATACATTGGAACAAGTAACGGCAGTGAGCAAAGCACTAGATGAAGCAAATGTGCCTTATATTGAAGTTTCTCACGGTGATGGATTGGGAGGTTCGTCTCAGCAATTTGGAACATCATTGACCGATGAAATGAAGTTGATCGAAGCTGCTGTTTCTGTAAGTAAGCATGCTAAAGTTGCAGTGCTTTTGTTACCAGGTGTCGGAACAATGAAAGACTTAAGACAAGCGGCGGATATCGGAGCGAAAATGGCAAGAGTAGCGACTCATGTAACAGAAGCAGATGTATCTCCACAACATATAAACCTAGCAAAAGAACTTGGAATGGAAACAGTAGGGTTCTTGATGATGTCTCACATGGCACCAGTCGCAAAATTAGTCGAGCAAGCCAAATTAATGGAAAGCTACGGCGCAGATACCGTTTATGTTGTTGACTCTGCAGGGGCATTATTACCTCACGAAGTACGTGAACGTATTAGAGCAATGCGCCAAGAACTAACAGTAAATATTGGTTTTCACGGTCATAATAATTTATCGCTGGCAATGGCTAACACTCTGGTAGCTATTGAAGAAGGTGCTACGAGGATTGACGGAAGTATTCGTTGTTTAGGAGCGGGAGCAGGGAATACACAAACGGAAGTGTTGATTGCTGTTTTGGAAAGACTGGGGCTTAACACAGGGGTCGATTTATACAAAATGATGGATTTGGCTGAAAATATTGTAGCTCCAATTTTGAAAAAGCCTCAAGAAATTGCTAAAGATAGCCTTGTAATGGGGTACGCAGGTGTATACTCAAGCTTTTTACTTCATGCACAACGTGCGGCTAAACAATTCAACATTGATTCTCGTGATATTTTAATTGAGCTTGGCAAGCGTAAAGTTGTTGGGGGCCAAGAAGATATGATTATTGATGTCGCATCGGAAATTGCTAAAAGACAAAAAATTGTAAACGCATAATGGGAGAGTGAGAAGGTTGAATAAAACAGAGATTGCTAAGTTCTTACTAGATGCAGAGCTTGAAAGACAGGATGTTGTAAAAATAACAGCAAATAAAGTTCCGGATTTAACAGTAGAAGAAGCATATGAGATTCAACAAGAGCTAGTTACCTTAAAGCTTGAACAAGGGCATTCGATTGTTGGACCAAAAATGGGATTAACAAGCAGAGCTAAAATGAAGCAGATGAATGTAGAAGATCCTATTTACGGTTATATTTTTGACAATATGGTTGTTCAAGATGGAACTGCTATTTCATTATCAGATTTTATTCATCCTAAGGTGGAAGCCGAAATTGCGTTTATCCTAGGCAAAGATATTGAAGGTCCCGGCATAACAGGGGCTCAAGTTTTAGCAGCTACAGAACATGTGGTGTCAGCTCTGGAAATAATCGACAGTAGATATGAAAATTTTAACTTCACTTTACCGGATGTTATTGCGGACAATGCTTCATCTTCAAAAGTTGTTTTTGGTAACCTCATTCGAAAGCCCGAAGAGTTAGAACTAGATTTAGTCGGAACAACCTTAACAATTAATGGGGAAATAAGAGATCTAGGTGCAGGTGCAGCAGTAGTCGGTCATCCTGCCAATTCTGTCGCCATGTTAGCAAACATGCTTCATCGAAAAGGTGATAAATTAAAAGCTGGGCAAATCATTCTGACGGGTGGCATTACAGGTGCAGTCCAATTATCAAACGGCGATGTTGTTTCAGCGAAATTAGATGGTTTAGGAGAAGTTTCTTTTTCTGTGAAGGAATAAAAAAGAATACTGTGATCTTTTATGAAACATGAATGGGATATCACATTATTTTTTCTAAATTTTCTGTAAAAACAATACAAATTTACCGGTAATAGAATATAATTGAACGTATAGCATTTTTGAAGGGAAGGTTTTAATGCCTATTGTAAACGTTAACATTATGGAAGGGCGTCCAAAAGAAAAGATTGAAAAGGTGATTTCCGAAATAACAGCTACAATGTCAAATACATTAGATGTACCAAAGGAAACTGTGAGAGTGATTGTTACCGAAATTCCGAAGACTCATTGGGGAATAGCAGGAGAATCTGTTTCTAAGAGAAATGCCTCTAAATAGTCCAATGATTGAACGAAAAATTAGGAGGTAATATTGCATGACGATTGAATTGGGTGTATTGGCGGCTCACGTACCTAGTATTAGTCATCGAGAGAATGTTCCTGATTTTCAGCAAGAAATGGTGACTAACATGGATGAAATCGGGGAACAAATTGCAGAACTTAAACCTGATGCCATTGTAATTGTTTCGTGTCATTGGATTTCTACATTTCATCATTATGTAGATGTACTGCCAACGCATAAGGGTGTATTAACTGCATTTGAATGTCCGGATATTATTTCAGATGTACCTTATAATTACCCCGGTGATCAGGAGCTTGGAGAAGCAATGGTACGGGCCGGAAAACATGCCCGTCTTCCAGTAATTCCAGTAAAGGATCCAACGTATGTTTGGGATTATGGTACAGTAGTACCTTTAAAGTATTTTATTCCAAAAGAAGACATCCCGGTTGTAAATCTATCTATTACACAGGCAGCCAGTTTGGAAGAAACAATGAAGTGGGGCCAGGCAATTAGAGAAGAGTTAGATAAAACGGATAAGAGAATAGTCTTTGTATTTAGTGGAGCGCTTGCTCATAATCTCGTTCGTGGACGTCATCATATGCCAACGATATCAGAGCAAGCGTTAGATAAACAGTTTATCGATTATGTGATGAATAAAGATATGAAGTCTATCGAAGAAATGCTTCCTCAATATGCGCGGGTAGCGGGTGTAGAGGGCGGTGGACGTCATCTAGCCATGTTGCTTGGTGTTTTAGGAGACGATTATAAGCCATTCTTCCACAGTTACGCTCAATCTTCAGGCAGTGGAAATGCAATTATCACTTTTGAGCGAGAAGGTGCGAAAGAAAAGGTTTAACTATTATATAAATATGGAAGTATTGCTCTCTACCAATTAATATGGTGGAGAGCTTTTGCATGAAAAATGAATAATTTTATTCAAGCTATATCCTCTTAACTGAGCAAATGCTTTTAAAGAACTTAACTATGATAAGACATTCCTACAAAAACAGCTAAAATCTTCATTAAAACACGTGTTAAATTTTGACAATTAATCCATTACACCTGTGATACATTGATGAGAATCGGTGTTTTAAGGATGGTGTTATGTGAAAAAATGTTGTTTATACTTTGTTTGTACATGGATATTAATAGGAGCGGCTTGTAGCAATTCTGACGAGGTAGTGGTTTCCAAGGATAATAACGAAAATGTGGACAAGCAGCAAAGTGGCAATGTGATTGTTGAAGAAGGTTTAGACGAACCAGTGGAAGTAGATACAGAAGATCAATCTGAAGAACCGATGGAAGTACTTTTTGAAGCAATCGATATAGAAAATTATCATCATGAGAATATTCATTTTGAAGTTAATGGAGAAAAGGAACTAGAACAGAGATCTCCCGAGGATATTATTTTTCCGGAAGTTTACACGGAGGTGGAAGGCGTTCTGACGTTCAGAGGAGGTCCACTACGCGATTCACCTTCTTATGGAACGATAAGCGCTACTGAAATGGAGCTAGAGGAGCAATGGAATTTTACAACTAGTGCTAATCCTGATTGGGGTGGGGGCGCTGGCTGGACTGGGCAACCGGCAATTGTAAAGTGGGATAATGAGATTAAGCAACTGATGAATATAAAAGAAAAATTCAAGGGAAAAGATAATTTTGTAGAAGTTATACAAGGCTCGCTTGATGGACATGTGTATTTTTTAGATTTAGAAACAGGAGAACAAACAAGGGATCCTATTGCGATTAAAAATCCGATTAAAGGCTCGTTGTCGATCGACAGTCGAGGCTATCCCCTTTTATATCTTGGGGATGGGATTCCGCAACATGAAAAATTCGGTTTTTATATATTTAGCCTGATAGATAGTAAGTTACTGCATTATATTCCTGGTCGAGATGAGTTTGCGTATCGTGATTGGGGAGCTTTTGATGGATCCGCCTTGATAAATAGACATTCCGACTCGTTAGTCGTAGGCGGCGAAAATGGCGTATTTTACAATGTTGCTTTAAACACTGATTTTGATAAAGAGCAAGGAACAATTGCTATCGATCCCGTGATCAGTAACATGCGGTATAAGATTGAAGGAAATGATTATCAAGGAATCGAAAACTCTGTTGCGATTTTCAAAAATATTGCTTATTTTGCTGATAATGGAGGTTCTATAGTATCCATTGATTTAGAGAACAACCATCCGGTATGGGGGCTTCCTTCATTAGATGACACAGACGCATCTATTGTTGTCGATGAAGTAGATGATACTCCACATCTGTACACTGCTTCTGAAGTGGATATTCAAGGTCGAAATGGGAATGCTTATCTGAGAAAAATTCATGGACTCACCGGGGAAGTAATATGGGAAAAGAGCTACCCGGCATTTTATAATCCGGATGTGAATGGAGGCGTGCTAGCAACGCCAGTTTTAGGTAAGGAAAACATGGAAGATTTAATCGTGTTCACGATTGCTCGCCATAGAAGTTTTAATGAGGGTATCATGGTGGCATTGGATCGACAGACCGGAGAAGAAAAGTGGAGATGGCATATGGAGCAATATGCTTGGAGTTCGGCTGTAGCCGTCTATGATAAAGCCGGAAACGGATTCCTTGTTCAAGCGGACTCTACGGGGAATGTTCATATTATCGATGGTGATACGGGAAAAGTGCTGACTACGAAGAATTTCGGTTACAACATTGAAGCCTCACCGGCCATTTATAATGATAGTATTATCTTCGCAAGCCGAGGTGGACTTATACATCATGTGATGATTAAATAGAGAAAGTGAAAGTATTTGAATAGACTGCAAAAATAATATGAGAAAAAAGGAAAGCTACTATGGAATCATCCTCCATAGTAGCTTTCT